>CAZIOF010000041.1:0-13102 GCA_964540745.1 uncultured Candidatus Marinamargulisbacteria bacterium | reverse complement strand
TTCTAGGAATTTAGCAGCGGTACAGGTCCCTGCTAGGCGTCCTTCGTAACAGTTAGCCAGATCGGCCACAGGCGATTTCAGTTGTTCTAAGTACCGGTTATAGAGGGGCATGGGCCAAGTGTATTCACCTGTCTGAGGAATGAGTCGTTTGAATTGGTTACGCATGGCTGTGCTGTTACTCAAAATAGCGGCGGCAGCATCACCTAGCGCGACCACACAGGCACCGGTGAGGGTAGCGATATCGATAATCTGTTTAGGGTTGAGGGTATTGGCGTAACAGAGGGCATCGGCTAGGATGAGGCGCCCTTCTGCGTCTGTGTTAAGGATTTCGATGGTTTTACCGTTCATGGCGGAGACAATATCACCGGGCCGTTGTGCAGTAGCAGACGGCATATTTTCAACCAAGGGAATAATAGCGGTGACATTCTGTTGGGGTTGGATCTCTTGAAGTGACACCATGGTGCCTAAAACAGCGGCTGCGCCACTCATATCAGCCTTCATATCCCCCATGTTTCGGGAGGGTTTAATGGAGATCCCACCGGTATCAAAGGTCACGCCTTTCCCTACGAGGCAAAGGGGTTGTTGAGTGGGTTGAGGGGCATAGGTAAGTACAAGCATGTAGGGGTCATGGATTGAGCCCTGTGCTACGCCTAGAAATGCGTTCATACCCAAAGTCTTGGCTTTTTTCTTGTCAATAAGGGAGAGCGTGATAGGCCCCTCCTTAAAGATCCGTTTGGCCATATCCACCACATGCTGTGGGGTCATGATGTTGGCAGGATGATGGATCACGTCCCGTGCCACGTTGGTCCCTTTAGCTACAGAGGTTCCTTTGATGAAGCCTTTCTTAAAGTCAGAAAAGTGCTTGGGGGATAACCCTAGGGGGGTAATATGGCGAACCTGTAAGGGTTTAGAAAGGTCTTTAACCTCGGATTTATAGTCATGAAAGCGATAACTGCCTAAAAACAGACCTTCGGCCACGAGTTGTCCAAAAGAGGCACTGGTGACGCGTTTAGGACGCTCTGGAAAGGCAATGGCTACTTTCTTGATTTGATAGGTGGCTAGAAGTCGAGCGGAGGTGCCTAGGGCATGGCGAATATTATCTGATGAAGCAGTTTTTCCGGTACCAATAAGGATAACCGTTTTTGGGTTTGTGCTGTGATGAACCACTTTACTCTGTAAAAAGCCACCTTTTAAGAGATCCGCTTTAAGCAGTGGCTTAAGAGTATTGATAAGAGACTTTGGGAGTGCAGGGTATAGGTGTGTTAGCGGGCTTTTTCCCTGAGGATAGAGAATAATAAGTGTATCTACCGCGTTATAGTTAGATAATTGACGACCAAGAGTAATAGGCATAGTTCATGGCTCCTTCTTAGAGATGCTTGAGATATGTCTTGTATTGTATCGTATGTGGGATTCTTCAAAAAGGGTTTCTGGATGAATAATGGACGAGTTCGGTTTCATAAAGAAGTGTGGTTGGTTTATAACTATAAATTGTTATGCGTTAAATAAATCACCGTATGAAACGAACGCTTTAATCTAAAATAAACTAAATAGTAGAGGAAGACTGTCCGGTAATAAGGTGATAATGCCAGTATATATCAATAAGATGTTATAAATAAAATTGATGACATCCACATCCAAGCCTAATCAAACACAATGAATAGAGGAGATCCCATGGCCATTATACCCTCAAGAACTCAGGAACCCATCGTATTAGAGCATTTAAAAGACTGTATTCCGGATCATGCTCGGAGTGTGGTTATCACCACCTATAAAGGGCCAAAGGTGCTGTTTGTGACCTGTCAATTGAGTAGAGAGCAGTACCTTTTTATTGTGGGAAAAAAAAGGCAATGATGGTGTTATGAATATGAGACGGGGTGTCTAAAATATAATGAAACAACGGCCAGACTAATAAATGTTGAATATTTTGCTAATTTAGTAGAACAGTTAGTAGTCAAGATAAATGATGGGGACGCGAGGGTATTTGAAGAGCGGTTACTGGCCGAAAAGATCCAAAGGGCCGTCTCTATGACTAATGAGGTTCAGGTACCGATAAATAGCTTGAGTGAGGATGATATTGAATCACTTTCAGGTGGCGTGGTTAACCAGATACTGACGTTTCAGGTACCGCAGATGGGGCACTTGTCAAAAAAAGTATCGTCATCTGCCGATGTTATGAGCATCCTTCAAGATGTTCTGCCCATAGAAGGGGATTTGGTGGTGGTAAGGAGGCGGTCTCGGACTCGGATAGGACGATTCTGTGAATGGCTTTCCAGGCAATGTAGGCGTGGATCTTCCCAATCGTCGGAACAGGTCGCTGTTCTAGTAGTTGCTCGGGTGCCCGTAGCCAACATGGACCCCATTGATGTTCAAAAACCCAAGGATATGTTGACCTTAGAAACCAGCGTTAAGACGCTCTGCGCAACGGAGCGTCCTAACTCAAATCGGGTATTAACGTGTATTAGTGAGGCTATTTCAAGAAAAGAACCACTTCAGAGAATCCAAGCAAGTGATGGGAACCTTCAAGAAATTGTCGGAATAGGCTCCTTTAAGCGTGTTCATATGCGTTTTGATCCATCTCTATGTACGATTAAGGATTGCCCAGTGGTGGCTATTGAGTGTCGACAAGGGCCTTTATTTAAAGGGAACTTGGTCCAGATTTCTTATCAGAATGGTGATATCGAACAGTACGATTGCAGTGATAATCCACACCTATACGAAACCCTGTGTCAGTCCTATAGAGACTTTGATGGCTCTCATTTTGAGGTGGATAAATCATCACATTTAAAGGGTGATGAAAACAGCAAGGTCCTAGGTGATGATTATTGGAGCTCTTCATTAGAGAGCTCAGATGAGGAGGAAGGGTCTTGGCGGGGAATAGACAAGACAGGTGCCACTGGAAACTTTAAATTAGACAAGATGGGAATGGGGCAGAGCCATAATCGTGAGGAATATGACAGGCATATCTATGGTATGTTTGTGGATACGATCCAATCGGCCATCCTTCAGGGCCTAATTAAGAAGGCACCAGTGGTGTTGGATGCCGGATGTGGATTAGGACATATGATGGTGAAGCTATTGACGGATATTGAGGGATCACAGGTCTATGGCGGTGATTATAGCCAAGATAGCGTGTCCTATGCCTATGCGCAATGCAAGGAGGCCGGGTATGGGGATCGGTTCAGGTGTTTCGAACATCAGTTAGATGTGACCCGTAATTTAGAGTCTATGTGTTTAGGGTATGGTGTATGCCCTGATGTCATCACCTTTTCAGGCGTATTAGCCAAAAAGGTACTGAGTAGTAAGGAAGATGCGATTCGTGCCTTAGAGTAAGCCTTTTCGGTTCTAGCATCTGGCGGTATTTGCTGTATCGCCCAACGTACAGATAACTGGCTCAATAGCCAAGACGCACAACAACTAGGGTTTATCGTCTTGAATACCCATTATCCCACCTATAGCAACGGGCCAAAGCCCTTTTTGGTGATCCAGAAACCAGTATAATCACCACCTATTGGTAATCGCTACAAATAAAATCTAATCTAGCACCTTGTTGTAAGGCGTGATGGGCTGTTATCCTGGCCATATAATGCGTATAAATACATTTATGAGTAATAATAAGATTAAAATAAATGAAATTTAATAATAATAAAAACGATAATTAGATAAAGGAACGTGCAATGGTTAGACCTAGTCTGACCCATAAAACGAAGGAGGGGATGATAATGATACCAACAAACAACGATAGTTTTGGAGCCAGTTATTGTCGAAGTGAGCACAAAATTGAAAATGGTCAAGGTAAATTACCTGATTATGTCAGAGTTAGTGTGGTCCGAGGGTATGTATATACGACAGTAGGTTGTGATTTATTGAAAGAGAGTTTCAACGTTCTTGGAGAACAAGTTCAAAATGGTCTTAGATCGGGATACGAAGCGGGAAGAGATGTTACAGGAGCTTTATCATACGGTTCACGTAGATTGGCAGAAAATGCTGTCATAAATCTTGCAAAAGCTGGAGAAGGCGCTCCCAGAGCATTTAAAAATGTTGGCGATGGAGTAGAAGAGGCTGCATGTAATGTATGGCGTTCATTGAATATGTGTTGTGACAAATCTAGAACAGATAGAAAACCTACAGGTGGAGGAGTTGCAGGTAGAGGAACTACAGATAGAAAATCTACAGATAGAAAATCTACAGGTAGAGAAAAGACAGACAGTAGCAAACACTCAGGGGCTTCCACCGTACAACAAGTTAGACCCTCGGAGGAGGCATTGATAGGCTTGGACGCCATAAGTAAGTCAGCCCAGGACTATTACTGCCAAGGTAAACCTATAGATGCTGGTATCGAGACGGAAAAGACTCTTGGATATATAATCACACTATTGAGCACAATTCATGAAGGTGAAAAAGACATAAGTAATTTACAAAAATTATTTAACAGATGGTCTAATAGGAACAGTACTGAGGATAAAGGGGTACTATGGAAATGTTTGAAAAATAAAGTTCGAAAGTATGGTGTTACTATTGAAGGGAATAAACAGTTTTTTCAGACAAAGTCCACTCAATATAAGATAAGATTTGGAGAAAGCTTAAGCATGAAGTACAGAGAGTTAAGCATTCAGTATTCAAGATAAATTGAAAAAAAGAAATAGTAAACTAAATGATCACCATTTATTCCCCATTCAGGGCAGGCGTTTCACGCCTGCCCTGTTTTGTTTCGTTTGGCACGCGTTTTCTTCGTGATAGTTTTAATCACCCGCCACCGGTTCCGTTTAGTGGGCGCCTGTTCCTTAAAGGTAGTGATCGTGTGTTCGTAGACGGCAATCATCTTTTTCGCCATATTTTCGGCCGAAAAATCCTTAGCCCGAGCTAAGGATTCGGTTGCCTTGGCCTGTTGGATGTCTGGTACGCTCAAGAGTTGGGTGGCATGGGCCACAAAATCGGTAATGGAATCCTGAGTAAGGAACCCGCCCTTATTACCTGCTAGGATATCCGCAACGCCCATGGCATTAATACAAACGGCTGGAACACCCATGGAGAGTCCTTCAAGCAGGCTCAGTCCCTGTGTTTCTGTCATAGACGGGTACAGTATAATGCGTGAGACAGCATAGGCCGTAAAAATATCATGGTGGGGAATATAGCCTGTAAAAATCACCTTGTCCTGGACCCCAAGTGCGCGGGCCTTGGCCACCATGCTGGCGCGTTCTGGTCCGTCACCAATAATAAGGAGCTCCAGATCAGGGTGCTCGTTATGGATCTGAGCAAAGGCGTCTAAGAGGAAATAAACATTCTTTTCCTGTCCTAACCGCCCCACAAAGATAGCCTTTGGGGTATTTGGGTTGAGCCCATGGGTCTTTAAAAACATGTCTTTTTCAGCGTCCGAAGGATGTTGGCCTAGTTTGACACCCGTGGGAACTACGTCAATAGCGGTTTGGATCTGATAGTCCAGTAATGCGTCCTTCATTTGGCTAGAAGGCACCACAATGTGATCGCATCGGTTATAAAAGCGTCTGGACTCTGATTTGGCATAGGATGTTGCGATATCACTGGGTAGAGGTAAATAATGAAGATATTTCTCGAAATAGGTGTGATAGGTATGAATGAGGGGCAATTTGTGTCGATAGGCCAGGTACCGTGACAAATAGCCCATGGTAAAGGGTGTTTGTCCATGGATAATATCAATCTGTTCGTGCTTAAAATGCTTAAGTTTACGGGACAGGGGCAGGATGATTCGGTACTCTTTTTGGAAGGGGAATGGCATGGACCGGAACCGCCAGACCTTATCGTCAGAAGGTTCTTCCTGTTCTGTTTTAGGGCCAATAATCAGTACTGAATGACCTAACTTTTCAAATTCCTCTGCAAAAGTCTGGATACTAGTGCTCACACCATTAATTTGGGGGATATATGTATCTGTTAAGATTGCGATATTCATTCAATTACCGATTCTAACAGATCGGTATCCGAGATGAACAGAGCCACTTTTTAATGTTTAATTTTTCTTAAGAATGGGCATGAAAGAAATATGGGGGGAAATGCCCATGACCGTCTTTATTGGCGGACATGGGCACTTAAGTATACGCCCCGGATACGATCATGACCGAATAAAGAAGGGGGCTAATATGGCACAGAAAGCCAGCACGTCCAGAGCACTGGGGCAGCGGATGAAAAAGAGGGCCAATAATGTGGTCCAACTGGTTTTAGCTGATACCTCATTACCACTCACCCACGTCTTAGATACCAAATTACAACGTTTGGGCCGGTACTTAGCCAATGAGACGGCCACAGAGCCCTTTGCAGCCAGTATATGTGCGCTCATTGAGGGTCCTCATATCGAACATTTAGCCGATGACTTGGACCATGTGAATGATGAAGATGGCTATTCTATTGGTACCGGCGATCAAACCTTTATTGCAGAAGAGATCCGTGACAATTTACCGCTATTAGCCAAAGGGTTAGTGGGGCTAGAGCAGGTGATATTGGCCATCGATGGGATGAGCCCAGTAGTCACCTATTTCATGAAACAGGTATTAGATAGGCTTGTTCGTGTCCAAACAATAGTCATGGCCATGGACCAGCATTTGGAAGGGAATACCTACTACTACCCTGAATATAAGGACGCACGAACCAGCTATACCACCTTTGTTCGTACCTTCTTAGAAAAGCTAGATAAAGAATATGAACTCCACCATGACCTCATGGGTAATACTATGCATGCCATGACACCCACAGATGCCTCCTTCTATAGTTATGTGGATATGGCTTTTTTAAAGGCACTACGGGCATTTGGTGAGTCCATTAATGATAAGGAGCAGTTAGATATTGTTCGGTGCATTTATGAGCGAATTTGTCTGGTCCAAATTGAATGGATCAAGAATGGGGCACCCCAACTATCTAAAGCAGCCACGGACCGGTATTTATATTGTTTAGAGGTCCTAAAGGCCTTTGGTTTTGAGCGTGTAAGCCAAGAAGTCGTGAGTGGGTTGATGAATGAATGCTTCCAACCTAAAGAGGGGGCTTCGGGTTGGAATAGTCGGCTCCAGATGACGAGCCTCTTTTTAGAACGGTTCAAAATGGTCTTAGATCGGGATACGAAGCAGCTCATTGATGGACGGGAGCTATCGCCTCGGGTCCTAAAATCCTGTCAAAAACAGATCCAACGGTTCAAGGGCCGTGGTGGGCCCGTGAAGAGTCTGCTAACTGACCTCAAAAAACGTGGCATTGCCTTAGAAAAAGGGTCTGCTAAGACGAGATAACCGATTCTGTGGCGATGGCCTTGCAGACCATGTCACCTACTTCTGTGGTGGTGTGTCCCATCTTTCCTGCCGCCATACTGGTCATCTTGAGCAGGGTTTGCTTCACGGCCGAATCAATGGCCTTAGCGGCCCGATCTTCGCCCAAATGGGCCAGCATGAGCTGTGCCGCCAAAATGCAGGCGATGGGGTTAATGGCGTTTTGCCCAGTGAACTGGGGTGCTGTGCCACCAATAGGCTCAAACATACTGACGCCTTCGGGGTTAATGTTCCCGCCGGGTGCCACGCCCATGCCGCCTTGAGTTACGGCCGCCAGATCCGTGATAATGTCACCAAACATATTGCCAGTGACAATCACATCGAATCGTTCCGGACATTCAATCATGTAGATACAGGTCGCATCCACATGTACGTAATCTGAGAGGATAGTGGGGTAGGATTCTTGTACCTCATCCATGACCCGTTGCCAGAGGTCATAGACATGGGTGAGCACATTGGTTTTGCCACAGAGGGTGACTTTTCCTATAAATCCTTGTTCACGTTCAGCCGAAGTTAGCCCACGCCAAGGTGTATCTTTGTGCCGTTTAAGAGCGGTTTCAAAGGCGTATCGTACACAGCGTTCCACTTGATGTCGGCTATAGACCATGGATTGTACGGTCACTTCCTGATCGGTGCCTTTCATGGTGGCGCCGCCAGTACCGGTATACAGACCGCCCGTATTCTCACGAACCACCACATAATCGATAGACTCAGGAGAGACGTTAGCGATGGGTGTGGGAACATTCTCGTAGAGCTTAACAGGTCTCAGATTAATGTATTGGTCTAATCCAAAGCGTAGTTTAAGTAGAATGTCGCGTTCTAGGATCCCGGGTTTAATATCGGGATGGCCAATAGCGCCCAAGAGAATGGCGTCATAGCTGTTGAGATCGGCTAATTCCTGATCCGATAAGGTTTTACCTTCGTTAATATAGCGTGTCCCGTTGTAGGGGAGGGATGTAAATTGGAAATCAATCTGAAAGGTGTCTTTGATTTGGTCAAGGACTTTGATGGCTTCTTGGACGACTTCGGGTCCAGTCCCATCACCTTCGATAACAGCAATCTTATACGACATAAAAATAGGGCTCCTTTTTGACGTGAATAATAAAGACAGGAAACTATTCCATTCTCTGCCATATCCTATTATAATACCAATTTCTGATTACGCAATGGTTTAGATAGCCTTATGTGGGCACAATGACGACCTGAAGGAGCAAGACGATGCGATACCGATCCTATAATAATGTGCCATACTTTTTAATTTTAATAATCCTCTTTTTTCTGGTGCCGGGTTTCTTTCGGTTACTGATCGGCCTCTTCTTTTTTCCATTAGCCATTATTCTTAACTTCTTTCCCCTGTTCCTTATTCTTGGAATCGGGTATGTGGTAGCTAAGCGCATTAGCCGAAATCGAGTCTTAGGTGGCGTTATCCATAGCCGAACACAGGATAATCGACGTTTTGTGGAGCTGTTGGTCCATATTTTAGTGGCAGCTGTTCAGGCAGACGGTCGTGTAGATGAACGGGAACTCATGACCATTAAAGCCTTTTTTAGACAGGCACTCCAGTATGATGAATCTCAGATGAGTTGGGTAGAGGACCTCATGTCCCATGCCTTGAAACGGTCGTCTTCGTTGGAACAGTGTTGTGTTCAATTTAATCAAGATTTTAATCGTGAGTCCAAACTTATTGCGCTCCAGATGGTCTACCGGGTCATGTTTGCAGACCAGGAGTTTAGTGCTTCTGAAATGAAGTTTGTAGAAAAAGTGGTTCACTTACTAGGCATTTCAGAGTTTGAGCATGCCCGGATCCGAAACTTTTTTGTTAAAACCGATGATTTAGAGAAACATTATGCCATTTTAGGGTTGAAGCGTAACGCCACTCAGGAAGAGATTCGGCAGGCTTATAAGAAGGCATGTAAAGAGAATCATCCGGACAAGGTCCATCATTTAGGTAAAGAGTTCCAGGCTATTGCCGAACGAAAAATGCAGGAAATTAACAATTCCTATACGGTGTTAAAGGGGTTATAGGTCATTTGATTAAGTTTGAAGAAGAGGACGTCAACCGATTTGTAGAGGGTAAGGATTATGTGGGCCTTGTTCGAGCCTATCTAAATGCCATTGATAGTGGTAATATGCTCCCTCTTCCCAAGGGCCTTTCCTTTGATGAATGTAAAGAAAATTGGGACCATATTCTCAGCAAATACCAACCTGGAATCGCCGCTGAGTTTATTGATGAATTGGCGGATTATTGGTCTACATTAATTTCTCGTCAGGGTGGCGTAGTTACAGAGTATTTTGCCAAAGAAATGATCAATATTATTGATAACAAGCCTAAATCGGCAACATCCAGGATGGACAACCTGCCAGAGGGCTTTGTCTATGGCCAACACGATCCTAAGGAAGAAACCAAATACGTAGAGAAACCGCCATCAACCATCAGTAAAACCTATGACGCAACTGTCAAAGCTCGAGAAAAACCAGAACTATCACGTAAACAGAATAGATCAAAGATCATAGAATCTATTAAAAATGGGGATGTGAAATTATTTTGTTTGTATTATTTATCCCAGATAAGATACGGGTCTAAGGTCGAATTACCATTAAGTACATTACCGGGCTTGATTTGTAAGCGATGGGAAGCTATCCTTATGGAGCACTTTAGCGTTAAGCCTGCGAAAGTGTTTATAAATGAACTGACAACCCTATGGGTTGAATTAGTAAATAAAAAGGGGTTGCCGGCTTCTCCGATCCAGATTCAAGAATTATTGATATTTTATTCTTCCACGGTTGAATTAGATAACAACGATGGTATTGACCCTGTTCCTATTCAGGAAAACAGGGGTCTGTTTGGCAAGATTAGTGATTTAATAAAGCGGTTATTTTAGGTTAAGGAGTAGAAATAGAATGGGACATACACCACAGGAAGAGTCAGGTAAAATTGACCAAGTAAGAACACTAACAGATGTGAACGGTTATGTGTCGCCGTCGGATTTGTTGAAAGTTTATCAACAGCCAGAAAATGCATTGGATGACTTGGAGACAGCCCTGGATGAGACAGGGGCAAGTATTATCCTTAACAAGGCGTCAAAGGCTAAAAAAACAGCTGGTATTGCCGTTGAAACAGATACAGATAGGGGAATATTAGAAGATTCTATAAAATTATATTTACGCGACATAGGAACCATTAAACTATTAACCTCAACCGAAGAACTGGATCTTGCCAAACGTGTGGCGGAAGGTGATATGGTGGCCAAAGGGCAGCTTGTAACGGCTAACCTAAGGCTAGTCGTCTCTATTGCAAAGAAATATACGGGCCAGGGTCTTTTGTTTTTAGATCTCATCCAAGAAGGAAATGCAGGTCTTATTCGAGCGGCCGAAAAATTTGATTACGAAAAGGGCTATAAGTTTTCCACCTATGCCACGTGGTGGATTAAGCAAGGGATTACCCGTGCCATTGCAGACCAATCACGAACGATTCGTGTTCCAGTCCATATGGTTGAGAATATTTATAAAGTAAAAAAAGCCACACGTCTTCTTGTTCAGGAGATAGGGCGTCGTCCAACAGAAGAAGAAGTTTCTGCCAAAACAGGCTTATCCTTAGAAGAAGTCTTAGCTATCCGAAAATATTCACAGATCCCGTTATCATTGGAAACACCTATTGGCGATGAGGAATCTTCTGAATTAGGTGACTTTGTAGAAGATAAAAACTTTGAGTCACCTGAGTCTACAGCGATGCGTTCTCTACTTCGTTCTGAGATCATGGGCTTAATGGAGAGCCTAACAGAGCGTGAACAGATGATCATTAAGCTCCGTTTCGGGTTTGATGATGGTCGTCCACGTACATTAGAAGAGGTTGGTCAGGTCTATAATGTGACCCGTGAACGTATCCGTCAGATCGAAGAGAAGGCACTTAAGAAATTAAAGCAGCCCTCAAAGCTTCGCCGTCTACGCCAGTTCCGGAACCGTTAGCTAGACTGAAAGATCTGACTCGTATAGATACCCTCGGATAGCCATTGCTTATTTATGTGGCAATAGGTCCAAATGCAAACACTGTATAAAAAGAAACCTTTTTTATTTAGGTCGTCAGTGAGTTTGGGTTTTGTATTGAGCGACCAGACCTTCTTCAATTCTGTCCACAGTCTCGTTTTATAGTTGTAACGGAATAATTGAATAAGATGTGGGGCCTTTTTTAGACCTATTCGTTTAGGATAGGTCATGGTGACTTTGGGTGTTTCTTTCCGGTTCTGGTACGACAGTCTTTTTCCTAATCGGCAACTAATAGGGTTCTTATGAAGGGTCTTTAGAGACTCTTGAGAGCTCTTTTCCATGGCCTTGCATAAGTCAGGGTCAAATTGATAGCGAGGATGAATGCAAAGCGTGTAAACAAGTACATAGACAGTGATAAACAACACACCACTGAGAAATATAATCATAACTAAACTCCAAATAGTGAGTGACGGTTATATCCGAACTCTATTGTCATACACGGAATAAAATAGGTCTGTTTCATGAGTTCCAACTTTCTAAATCGATCTAAGAATGATGATAACCTTCAATATATATATCGAAATGTTATGAACATATAATGTATTTAGAAAGTATGGTATGAAGAATATTAATAGTTAATTAAGATGGGATGATAAAGGCCTTGGCAGCTTTTTGAATAGCCTCTTTATAAGAAGAGGAGGGGTCTGTGTATAGGATGCCTCGTGAGCTATTAATGAGAACAAGCCCTTGACTATCTTTACCTTGGGTATGGGCATCCAAATACGAACCGCCTTGTGCACCTACCCCAGGGATTAAAAAGAGAAGATCTGGATTGAGGGCTCGAACGATAGGTAGATCTTTTTGGGTCGCGCCCACAACCAGCCCTACATTGTGTGTGTGTGCATGCCATTCTGAACATTTATCAATAACACATTCATAAAGCGGCTTGTCTGTGGCCAGTAATTCAGTTTCAAAATCCTGAGCACCAGGGTTGGATGTTAAGGCAAGAACAAAGTGATACTTGTCTTTATAATTAAAAAAGGGAGTGAGACTATCATGGCCCATATAGGGGTGGAGTGTGGAGGCATCCATGTCAAGATGCTCAAAAATGAATGCGGCTTGCATCGCAGAGGTATTCCCAATATCGCCGCGTTTACCATCCAAAATAACGGGGATATCAGAGGGGATTTCTTTTTTGAGCCGTTGCAACAGTGTCAGGCCAGGGATGCCTAAGGCTTCAAAGAAGGCAATATTAGGTTTATAGGCAATACAATGGTCATGCGTATACTCAATGACTGTTTTAAGGAAATAATCGATACCTTCTATAGTTTGAGGAAGTTCAGTAGGCAGTTTTCTGGGGTCCGGATCTAAGCCAACACATAAATAGGTGTTTTTAGAGACAATGCCGGTCTGTAAACGTTTAAGAAAGGGGTGTGGCGTATGAAGCACCTTCTCAGGCATGGTCTGAACACTGCTTTAAATCACTAGTACTAATGAGTGCTTTTGCGTTTAACCCGTCATTAGCCAAGTTTTTAATGGCGCCTTCTTCACGATTAATAATCCCCACCACCGAATGAACATTTAGGCCACAGTCCTTCAGTATCTTGTGAGATCGAATAACCGTTCCACCCGTGGTTAAGATATCTTCTAATAAGACAACCGTTTCACCTTTATGATAGGCGCCTTCAATAGGCTTTTGAGTTCCATAGGCCTTGGCTTCCTTTTTAACAATAATAAAGGGTTTATTGAGTCTGATAGCAAGAACCGCACAAATGGGAACAGCCCCTAACTCAGGGGCTGCAATACGGTCATAGGTGTGGGGATCAGGAAAGAGTTGC
>CAZIOF010000040.1:0-4774 GCA_964540745.1 uncultured Candidatus Marinamargulisbacteria bacterium | reverse complement strand
GGTATTTTCAGTATGGAGACTTGATAAGACGAGGTGCCCGGTATAGGCAGCCTCTAGAGCGATTTCAGCGGTTTCTTTGTCTCGAATTTCACCTACGAGAATGACGTCTGGGTCGTGGCGAAGACAATGTTTTAGTCCCTTTGCATAGGTATACCCGATTTGCGGGTTAATTTGTGATTGTCGGATTCCGTCTAGTGTTTGTTCGATAGGGTCTTCCAATGAAATAATATTGCATGAGGACTGTTGTTGGATGGTTTGTAGACAGGTGTAGAGCGTGGTTGTTTTTCCAGATCCTGTAGGGCCTGTTACTAAAAATAAGCCAGATCGCTTATTTAGTAGTGTTTCCACTTTTTTGCGTATAGGGTTAGTTAACCCTATATCTTGTAGCGTTTTTGGGGGTGATTTTGGAAGTAATCGGCATACAAAATCCTCTCCAAATTTTGTGGGGAGTGAGGCTACACGAATATCGGTTGTGTGAGAAAGATGGCGGATATGGAGATTCCCATCTTGGGGTAAATGGTGGCGACCAGTATCCATGTGTGTATGAAATTTTAATAGATTGATGAGTGTATGGGCATTGTTTCTATTAATGGTTGTATGTGGTTGTAATGTTCCATGAATTCTAAATTTAATATGTAGTTGATCCTGTTCTTGATAGAGATGAATATCAGAGGCTTCTTGCTCAATGGCATGTTTAAAAAGGGTAGACAAAAAGGGGATATTAGTTGACTTAGTTTTTTCTTTATTTGTGAGAATATCGGACATCTCTGTGGGGGTAATGACCCAACAGCGTATTTTCTTTTCTTGTTCTAATAGAGTGATAATAGGGTTAAATGGGTTATCGATAACGATGCCAAGTTGCGTAAGGGTTGAGTATAGCACTAAAAGACGATGTTGTTTTAAGGGGGGGTATAAAGGATGGCTTGTTTGGACATGGAGATCTGACGATGGTGTTAGCTTTATATCGAGGTGTTGTAATAGTGGATAGACTCCTTTTGATGTATTGTTTGCGATTGTATAAAAGCGATGGTACGGCAATAGCTTCGATTGAGGGCAAGAATCATCTTCCCAGCTATTTAGCTTTTGAATGAGTTCTTTTTTCAATTTATGGAGATGGTATCCTTTGAACAATTATTCAGAGATGAGAACTTTTTTGAGAACTTCTATCTCGTCCAAGGCTTTTCCTGTTCCTAGCGCAACGCATTCAAGTGGGTCTTGCGATATGGATACAGAAATATTGGTTTCGCTTTGGATATGTTTGTCTAACCCTTGTAACAAGGCGCCTCCACCAGCTAAGGTGATGCCTTTATCCATAATATCAGATGAGAGTTCAGGAGGGGTGCGTTCTAATGTTGAACGAATCCCATCAACGATGGTTCTTACAGGATCTTTGAGGGCGTCTCTAATTTCAGTGCTTGTGATGGTGAATGTGCGTGGCAATCCAGATACCAGATCACGTCCTCTTACCTCTAATGTTTTTTCTTTACCGATATCATAAGCAGATCCGAGATGAATTTTAATGTCTTCAGCGGTTCTCTCTCCAATGAGTAATCTATAGTTATCTCGGCAATGGGCTATAATAGCTTCGTCCATTTCATCGCCTGCGACTCTAATTGATTTTGCTACAACGATACCGCCTAAAGAGATAACGGCTACATCAGTGGTTCCGCCACCAATATCAACGATCATGCTGACATTGGGTTCAGAGACGGGAAGATCGGCTCCAATTGCAGCGGCCATTGGTTCTTCAATAAGGTAGGCTTCTTTAGCGCCGGCAAGATAGGTTGCGTCTAGTACGGCTCGCTTTTCAACACCTGTTATCCCAGACGGGACACCTACAATAATTCTGGGTTTTCGTGGTTTAAAGATAGATCGTTTAGGTAATGCCTTATTAATGAAATATTTAAGCATGGTTTCAGTGATATCAAAGTCTGCAATAACACCATCACGAAGAGGTCTAACGGCTACAACGTTTCCGGGCGTTCTCCCTATCATTTGTTTTGCTTCGTCACCCACTGCTAGGACTAAATTCTTTCTGCTATCTAGAGCGACAACCGATGGTTCTTGAATAATGACGCCAGAGCCTTGGGCGAATACAAGTGTATTAGCTGTACCAAGATCGATTCCTAAGTCACATCTGAAGTTATCAAAGAATTTCTTAAATAGGTTCACGGTGGGTTCCTTTATTAACTTGGCCTGAATAATGGACATTTTGTTGGCCTAAGTTGGTGTTTGCAAGTCTGTATTTACTGAAGGCTATACCCTTCGGCCGAATTATAACAGACAAAGTAGTTTGCAACAATATGAGTTAAAAATCAAGCGATTTGTTAAGCACGTCGATTTTTGTTTCATTTTGATTCTATATCACTATAAGGAATCCCCCTGGTTTATTCATATCTTTTATTCAGATATATTTAATAATAATTAGTGTTTGAGGAGGTTTTATATAATGTGGTGTATTATTTAACCAAAAGTTATGTCTGTTAATCATGGGTCTTCTTTCGATAAGGCTATCTGCGATTACTTAAAACAGGATTGTTTTCAAGAGCCTTGGGTTCACACGACGGTGATCCCCATAATGAGGCATGTATTAACTTGTCCTACAGCAAATAAGAGGCTTGTTAAGCAAGTCCAAGGTTATCGTCAGGTACATTGCTTTGATACGTTGTATATGGTCTTGTCCTTACAGGCGCAACCTCCTTCAGATACGAGACTTATCCAACAGTGTTTGAAAACACTAGATGGTTGGAATACGTTAGCCAGTAGCTTGCCTATGTTGGACCGTCAGGTAATTTGTAATTGGTGGAAACTGTCGAGTGAGGGGCAACGTCGTGAGGCCATTATGTCGGGCTTTAAAGCATTAGGGGATGGATTGTTTAGTAGGGCGCGAGATTATTTAAAGGATCTGATGACTGATCAGGAACTTTTATTAATCGAACAGGTAGGTGCCAAGATTAAATCGGTCAGGGTAGAGATGTTTCGAAAGAGAATGGGGTATTTATAATCAATGGTCGTGTAAAGATTGGGTTCTAAACGTTTTCATTTGACGAATAACGTTTAGTACCTTTTAATTTAGGTAAGATGACAATGAATACACCACAAGATAAACCGGATAATGAGCAGAATTCCTCTTCTAAGGAATCGCGATTTGGCTTTATTGATTATGTTATTTTTGGTTTCTGTTGTATGGTTTTTATTGCGGTTCTTTTAACTTATTTAGGTTCTAGGGTTTTGTCTTAGAGGACTACTTATGGAAAGGCTCATTCACTATGTTGTCTGACTCTCTTTTTTAGACGAGCCTATGCCTCGCGCTTTTATTATTTTTAATCCTCAAGCAGGCGAACATAAACAGCGATTTACTTTTGTTGAGAAATTGTTGGGGATTTATTCGGATCATCCTGATTCTTCCTTGACATCCTCGGAGAAGATTCAGGTTATTGAGGAGCGGTTTTTAGGTCATGGGTGGGAGGTTACAGTTTCTTTAACAGAAGGTCCTGGACATGCAACGGAACTTGCTAAAGGGGCTTGTCAAAGCAATCTAGATGTTATTGTCGCCGTAGGTGGCGACGGAACGATTAATGAAGTGATTAACGGATTGGTTGGCCAAAAGACGCCATTAGGCGTTATTCCTATTGGCACAGCGAATGTCTTTAGTCTTCAGTTCGATATTCCGAAAGCGTTAAAAGATGCCTGTGATCGTCTTATAAATGCGGTGTCCTTTTCTATAGATTTGGGTTGTGTAAATGGGCGATATTTTGCGTGTATGGCGGGTGTTGGTTTTGATGCGTATGTGATTAAGGAAGCCGATAAAAAATGGAAAAAGAGCTTGGGGGTCTTAAGCTATATTGTTGTTGCTTTTTTTGAATTCTTTTCTTATCGATTTAAGCCTATAGAAGTATGTATAGATGATGACCCCAAGCGTTATAGAGCGTCTTACTTAATAATTGGAAACATGAAGTACTATGGGGGTAAGTTAGTGGCTAACCCTCAGGCGGACTGCCAGGATGGCTATTTGGATGCCTGTCTTTTAGAAAAGAATTCGTTATTGAAGACCTTAAGCTATATTTTTGGAATGTGGCGAGGAACGCTTTCTTTGGATCTTTCTGCACGGTACTTTCAATTTAAGGAACTTAAAATTAATCATAAAAGGCAGCACTCTGTTCATGTTGATGCAGAGTATTTATGTGAAACGCCTGTTACTATTAAGGTGATTCCCAATGGGCTTCAAGTTCGGTGTTAGAGTGCTATTTTGGTATGGCAGGAACGGGTTTGGATAGGCTAGATAAATGTTGGTTGTGACAGAGATAAGGAAGATAATCTGAAACAGCCGTTTCTAATGAGCGGCATTGAATGGGACAGCCCGCTTCTTTTAATTTTGCCATAGAGGCTTTGGTAAAGTACTGATAGTGTTCCTTTATGGTGTCAGGCATATCGATGTATTGAATATTGGGGGATTTATTGAGGCCTTCAAAGACGGCGTTGGCTAACTCATTCCAAGTACGGGCTTGTCCTGTACCAATATTGAATAACCCATTAACATCGCTATTTTCTAAAAGCCACCATATGATTTCTGCGCAGTCTTTGACGTATACAAAGTCTCTCATTTGACCACCATCGGGAAACTCTTTTCGGTAGGATTTAAACAGTTTGAGTGTTCCTGTTTCTTGGATTTGTTCGTAGGCTTTGCATATCACTCTTTTCTTGGTGTCTTTATGGTATTCATTAGGGCCAAATACATTGAAGATCTTTAGTCCGACGATGTTGTTTAACCACC
>CAZIOF010000039.1:0-4912 GCA_964540745.1 uncultured Candidatus Marinamargulisbacteria bacterium | reverse complement strand
GCCACAGCGACCTTCATAGCCAATATAATGGTACTTTGCCGAAAATTTAAAAGACTGAACCCGTTTCCATTCGTTCACACTTATTTGAAATTCTTGATTTTGAAAAGTATAATCTGTTGCCCTTTTCATCCCTGATAATTGCTCAGACACCATTTCAATCAACAATAATTCAGTTGGTATTTGAGACACTTGTAAATTACCATGGGAATCACGGTCAAGTAATAACTTATCTTTGATTTTATCTGGTAAAGAGACTAAAAGTTGTGCAGATACTCGAGATAATTTAGAGACGATAAAAGCCTCTCTCTTAAGCAAAGGAATAGCCGCTAATTCTGACCGGTAGGTAGATAACGCCTCATTTAAATCATTAATTAATGTACTAAACTCCGGAATCTGTTCAATAAGGCCCTCTGGAATAAGAACAACACCATGGTTAATTCCCTTACCAGCACGATGTGCAATCACTTCCGAAAGATAGCCTATAATATCCAGTAAACTATTTTTATTTTCAGATACCTCTTCCGAAATCAGCGTCACACTAGGACGCGTTTGTAAGGCCACTTCTAAGGCCACATGACTGGCACTCCGCCCCATTAACTTCACAAAATGCCAATACTTCTGTGATGAACTTGCATCCTGTAAAATATTGCCTACAAGCTCCGCATATATTTTAGTAGCAGTATCAAATCCAAACGAAATAGGTAAAAATTCAGCTACTTTTAAATCGCCATCGATTGTTTTAGGAACCCCTACTACAGAACAACCTTCTTCTCTTAGATATTCTGCAAGAAAAGCGGCATTCGTGTTGGAATCGTCTCCTCCAATGATAATGAGTGCATCTAATTGAAATTTTTTCACTGTCTCACGAACTTGACTAAACTGACTTTCACTTTTTATTTTAGTTCGATCAGAACCTAAAAAGTCAAACCCTCCCAAATTAGTGATTCTCTCAATATCCGTATCACTAATTTCGGCTAACTGGCCATTTAACAATCCCTTAGGCCCTGACTTAACGCCTAATAACACGTTATCCTTACCTAAGGCTTTTTTAATTCCTACTAAAACATTATGGCCACCTGATGCTGGGCCACCTGAAAATAATACTGCAACACGCTTATTTTTAACCAGTGCTTTCCGAGGAACAGCTCGTAATAAACGGTTGGATTGATTGCATAAATATGGGAATAAGGTTGACACCTTTTTATTGACCATTTGAAACGGGGTTGCCAATGGTTCAAAAGACACTGATTGAAGGGCCTCTCCCTCACGAAACACAGAACAAACTGTATTAGGTAAGCTCCTCAGATCATTTTCAAACTCGGACGCGGATGTCCCTACATCCTTCAACTGATCTAACAATGATCGCTTCATGTCTACCTCCTGAACAAATGCCATGTCTATTAACTCCCTAATTTGATTATTTCAAACAAAACCTTTGTAATCATATCGATATCATTCTAGTTTTACAACCTAAACGATTCTTAATCCTTTGGACGTCTAGTCAACCGATTTATAAACCCCTTGAAGGTCACAAAGTAGTCCTCTGATAGAGGATCTATATACTCAAGATTAATCCCTAATCGATTCATATAGGACACATCTAATAGACCTTAAAACTGTGGTTGAACAAACAAACGGATCACCTTTTCTTCATTCATTGTATTTAATAATGTTTTAAGATAACGAATCGTTGGGGTTTTCCCCTCATACTCTAAAGGAACTTGTTCTATCCCATAACGCCTACCAAAGTAGCCTAATACGGGATGATAAACGAACACATGCTTAATAGACCTTGTTGCCATCATCTGTCTCGTCCAATCATCCAAATCAGCTAATTTTTTCTGATAAAACTGCTTATTTTCAATAAATTGGCTACATGACCTAGGCTCTAGCTCACATAATGCCTCCTGTATCACATCCAATTGTTGGCTTACAATAAGTGGATCTAGCCAAACATGTGGATCGTTATCACCAACCTGTTCCTCTTGATGATGATGATGAGAATGGTTCTTTTCAAATGGCATTAACTGTATCTCTTTTGAACAATCTAATAGTGTCATGGTTGGGTTTAACACACGTAATCGTTTAAGATTGACCTCTTCAAAGGGTAAATGACCTGTCATGACGTATAAGGTTGCTACAGAAATTCGCCTCAAATCTGCCATAGTCGGCTCATAAACGGCGGGACTTGCGCCTGAAGGGATAAGACGATTAACTGAGACCCTATTTCCCCCGACCCACTGAACAAAGGTTTTATAAGGACCAATTGTTGTTATAACAGGTATTGACGTTTCACCACAAAGAAACGACATGGATAACAATAAGACCAGCATCATAATTCGCATAGGACAGCATACTAACAAGACTTATTCTACTTAATCAATAAAAGGGACAATAAAAACATGCAAGTTAAACCGTATAATTAACGATACTATAGGTTAAGGGGTAACTTATTTAGCCTTGTATGGGCGAAAGGATGCCGTTATGTCATATACGTTATCAGCCAAAGTCAAAGGAACTGCTGTTTGTAGTGCCTTGCTTGTTCTTATTGTCAGCGCCAGTATGTTTTGGGGATCACCTAAAACCATTGATAATGGCCTTTCGATTGAAGGTAATTGGAATGCATGGACCGTTCACGTTGGAAAAACGGCCCCTATCACACTATACGACATCTCTAATAAACAATTAGATTCTATTAATGAGCTTAGACAGGGCGAAAAGACCATGATTAAGGGTCACGTTATACAATTGTCAGCACGACATGGTTACCAACTGGAAAAAGTTCTATAAATCAACCGTACGACTCTGTCTATATGACACATCACTAATCAAAATTGATTCAAGTTCAGGAAACGATGTGTATAATAACTAATTAAGTATTATATCTTAATAGGTTGTTCCATATCTACGTACACATCTACTAAATACGTTTTCTCTACTTTTTAATCGCTAATTACATATAAAGATGTTAGGATTATTTTGAGCTAGTACCCATGATGACACAGAAAAGCACTATCTTAACAATGGAAAACGTCGATTTCTCCTTTGGAAGGCGACAAATTTTGGACAATGTATCCCTCGTTGTCCAACCAAGAGATTTCCTTGCCATCATTGGACCAAACGGTGGTGGAAAAACAACCTTTCTCAAATTAATGATGGGCCTCATTTCACCCCAAAAAGGCCACATAAAACTCTTTAATGACCATCCCAAAAAAACCCGCCACTTTGTGGGCTATCTTCCACAACATTCCAGTTATTTATTACAGTATCCCATTAGTGTCTTAGAAGTGGTTCTCATGAATTGCCTCACAAATCGACCGTTTCATCACTACACAAAAGAAGAGATCCAAAAAGCAAAAGAACAGCTTGCCCAATTAGGTGTGGAACACTTAGAAAAAACCGCGCTTACAGAGCTTTCCGGTGGCGAAAGCCAGCGCGTCTTCTTAGCAAGAGCGTTAATGAATGATCCTAAACTACTCATCCTTGATGAACCCACCTCCAATATCGACCATAAAGGTGGCCATGCCTTTTTTGAACATCTAGCCCAACTTAATAAAACTGTCACTATTATACTTATCTCACACGATCTGACAGCTGTGGCCAATACGGTTAAACAGATCGCCTGTCTCAATAAAAAACTCATTTATCATGGGTCAAAAGAACTGAGCCACGATGACCTTGAAGCCACTTATGGCTGCCCTATCGATTTAATCGCCCATGGCACACCACACCGGACCTTGAGACGTCATGATCACTGATATCCTCCAATACACCTTTCTTCAGCATGCACTGTTAGCAGGACTCCTCGCAAGTGTTTCCTGTGGCATTATTGGCACCTACATCATCGTCAAACGTATCTCCTTTATTTCAGGTAGTATTGCACATAGTGCCTTTGGCGGCATTGGCCTCGGTTTTTATTTAGGGTTCAATCCTCTTTATGGTGCGATTGGGTTTGGTATTGGAGCCTCGTTACTTATGAGCCTTATTAGACGTGTATTTAAACAGCAAGAAGATACCCTCATTGGCACTCTTTGGGCACTGGGTATGGCCCTTGGGATTTGGTTTATCCATTTGTCACAAGGGTATGCGACCGATCTCTTTGGCTATCTATTCGGAAATATTCTCTTTACCTCAACAGACGATCTTCTTCTCATTTTAGTCTTAAATATTATTATTTTTGTCATTGTAGGTCTCTGTTACCGTTCCTTTCAGGCCATTACTTATGATGAAGACTATGCGGCTATGATTAACCTTCCTGTCACCTTTTTATATAGTCTCATGTTGCTTCTTATCTCCATTACGACGGTGATTTTAATTAAAGTGGTAGGTATTATTCTTGTGATTGCGCTATTAACCATGCCTGCAGCAAGCGCCCTAAATCTCTCCTATGATCTCAAAATCATTAAATGTCTAGCCATCCTATTTGGCATGATAGCCACCACCGGGGGGATCATGCTGTCTTACTATACCGATGGCCCCACGAGCACGTTCATTATCCTTGTCTGTGCGGCTATATATGGCCTTTCCCTAATCTATAAAGCGATTGCCCAGCGCTAAATAAGACTACTACGAATGTAAACGGAAAAACCCACTCCCTAGTGCGTCTAAACAGTCATTAGTCATTGAGGAAACAGACTAGTCCTCCTTCGGATTGGCCCTGCCTCATAAACCATGGTTTATGGGACGGGTCATTTTTAGACGACTATCTCTAATAAACATTATACAAAATAGCTCTCTCTGCTTTTATTGGCGTTCATTTTTGAAATCTCATCGCTTACCTTCTTCCTCCAGAAAACCCCATTATTCTCTGAGTTCGCTGGATATTCTCGATGGCCTTCTTCTTAACATGGGCCGCACAGGGCAGTTCTAATACGCCTTTAAAATAGTCTATAGACTCCTGATCGCGACTTGC
>CAZIOF010000038.1:0-14302 GCA_964540745.1 uncultured Candidatus Marinamargulisbacteria bacterium | reverse complement strand
GTTTACCCATTCATGGCGAGTTAAAACATTATAAAAACGTTCTAGTAGGCGATCGTGCAGCAACAATGGGTGGTGCCTTCACAGCCATTTCAGATGACCCCTCTGGTGCCTACTATAATCCAGCAGGTCTTTCTTATGCGGCAGGAAATGCCATGTCAGGCAGTTCAAATTCTTATTTTATCAACGATATTACTTACAAAAAGGCATTAACACAATTCAACTACAAACGAAATAGTGCATCACTCTTACCCAATTACTTTTCCCTAATCCGAAAATGGGGCGACTATTATATTGCCTTTTCATATATCATTCCAAACAGTACCATTGAACATCAAGATCAGATCTTTACAATCCCCTTTGTTAATAGAGACAATGCCGTCATCAATTCATACTACGTCAATAATCTGCACAACCAAAATTCATTAACCCTTGCAGGACCATCCATCAGTCTCAAACTACAAGATAATCTATCCATAGGAACATCACTATATCTTGTCTCAGAAGAACAACGCACCCAATATAACCAATGTTGGAATACCAGTGAAACACAAGCCTCTGTTGTAACACCTACTTATGATCCATGGAATTCAACATTACTTCTCTGGAGCTTTCAAAATATTCTTGAACAAAATACAGGCATCATGCCCAAATTAGGCATCATGTGGTCACCCAAAGATTATATATCCATAGGCTTAACAGTCTCTCATACATTACTCCTCAGCAAAAAGTACGAACAAACATCCTTTATCTATAAACCCGACGGAAGCACCTATACCTATGAAGATATCAGTAAATCTAACTTTACCCTTAGTGAAACAAGACCTATTGAACGAAAACCACCCACTCAAGCATCCCTAGGCGTTGCCTATTTCCCAAATCCGTTCCTACTAGTTTCCTGTGATATTGATCTCTATAAAGCCCATCAAGCAGACAAAAAAACGGTTATCAACCATGCACTTGGAATTGAATACTTTCTATCAGAATCTCATGCCATTCGGTTTGGAACCTATTCAAATCTTAGCAATGCCACAGCTCCAACTACCTCATCAACAGGGGAAGCTATAAATCTATTTGGATATTCACTGGGATACACACTCTATTCACGAACCTCCAATATAACACTTGGTTTAATTTGGAGTCATGGTGATGGGATCGCTAATTTAGGAACGCATTCTGGACTCATTGACTATACACAACGAACAATAACAGCCCTAATCTCTGCAAGTTATGGCTTTTGAATACAAAATGGGTTAGAATAGCCCCCAACGAGATGTGACATGGTAAGATCTAAACTAACAACCATCCTTATTTTACTCTTTTTTGGCTATCAGACTATAGGATATGCTGTAGAGCGACTTTCAGATCCAAACCGAAAACCTGGTTATTTACACCAACGCGAAGCTATCAAACGATATAATGAAAAACTACAAAAGAAAAAGAAAGTAACTACTAAACAAAAGCCTCAGATTAATGTTATTCGTAACATTCCAGTTCGTACTAAAACGACTAAAATAAAAAAGACACCTCGTAGCACAACAAAACGTAGCACTCTCAGTTTTGGATCCCTGGCAAAAAAGATTCGTGCTAAGGAAAGTGACCCATTAATCAATCCAAAAACAAAACAAGCTAAATCATCCAGAGGATTATCATTTAAAGATATGGCTAAGACTGTTAAGGGAAATCAGTGATACACTACAAACTAATAAGAATTGTGAGGTAAAACATGTCTGTTCTCAAAGAAATGGATCGTTATTTTTGGATTTTTATGGTACTGGGAGTCCTATGCGGGGTTATCTTTCCTGATGCGCTTAGTGTGGGTGAAGGTTATGTCATTTATATCGTTATGGCTATAATGGGTATTCTATTTTTGAAAGTAGATATTTTTACAATTCTAAATCATATAAAGAACCCATTTACGTTGCTCTATATTATCGCCACAAACCTTCTTATTATCCCACTACTTCTATACGGATTATTCTTTCGTTACTTAGACCCCAATTTGGCCATGGCTATGTTATTACTCTCAGCCTTACCATCCGGAGTCTCTTCAGCCGCCTTCACTGATATTATGAAAGGAAAAACGTCCCTAGGCATAAGTATCATTATCTTAACAAACCTCTTGGCTCCCATTACGATTCCATTTTTATTTTGGTTGCTCTTTAAAACAGAAATCTCGTTTGGTAATTTCCTCTTAACACTCACTGATTTTGATACAAACGCATATCTCTTTCAATTACCTATAAACAAATTAAGCATCTATTTACTTGGCATTATTATTATTCCATTTATTATGACGAAAATAATCAAACGAGTATCACCCATCAAAAGCTTATTTGACAAGGCCCAAGACTATTACGACCTTATCATCCTGTCTCTACTCTCCATCATGATTATGATTTCCTTTGCCTTCCAATCAACTTATATCATCCAAAACTTTGTCCCTCTTTTAAAAACATTAGGACTTCTTTATGTGTTATTTATAGTCTTACAATTAGCCGGATATTTCTCTGTATTTTGGATGAAAAAAGGTGAAAAGGTAGCTGTATCAAACTCAAAGATGATTATTAATAATATCTTAGGAATTGTATTCGCCTTAGCATTCTTTAATGACCAAATCGCCACCATCGTTATCCTATCTCTCATTCCTTGGTCAACCATGATAATAGCAAAGCATTTCTATAAACGGTTTTTACCATAATCTGGGCGCTATCGCGTAGGATGTGATGTTACGTTAAAACCAGAGAAAAGAAAATACAAAACAAACCCTTTTTCAGAGAGTGTTTCGAAATAAATAGTGTCCGGTAATCAAAAATATTGACCCAGGCTCCTGAAAAGAGATTGTTTTAATACCCAAGTATCACCAGGATAAACCCCTTTAACACCTCGTGATACAACATCAACACGCTCAGTCCCCGTCTCTGAATCAATGAGCAAAAACATACTTGCTGGAAAAGAATCTATATAACCATCTAAATAGACCTGATAATCACGTTGTACAAACCTATCGAATTGTTGAATAAGGGTGCCATCATAGCGATACAACCCTATCTGTTTATCACGACAATTATCAGAATCAAAGCGAAATGTCACCGGCGATTGTTTCGGATCAGGATATGACCGTAAGTTATCGTAGGAAATACGTCTTTTAAAACCTTTACCATAGGTCACCGACTTCAATTCAATTTTAATTTTTTTTAAAGGTATTATCCCAGACCCAAGGGACACCCACCCTTTCATCCCCTGTACAAACCCTTCGCATTGACCCTTTTCGTAATCCCATTTAATTTTATAGGAATGGGGGGTCGAACTACAAAAGAAGTGCCCACAATAGACAGACCGATGACCTCTATTGCTAAATAGACCTTGCTAGTTAACATACCCAATAAAATACTGATCCTTGGCAACAACTACTTCAAACCAATAGTCAGGATAAGAATCTGGCTGTTTAGAATCATGGCCACATAAATGAAAAACCGTATCACCCCCCCCACCATCATCTGTCATCGTCACTTCTAAAACAGTATCCGAAACAACTTCAAAAAAAGTACTCTCATAACCAACATGATAATTAGGTACTGATATAGTCTCCAAAGTACTCGTTCCTGCAATATGAAGTTGACCATCAGAAAAAGAAGGGATTAACCCTTTATCTTGAATCCAGTAGGACCAATACTTAGGCTCATACCCATCTAAATTATCCACAAAAATAGCCCCTCGTTTCTCTTGAACTAACGAAAAGGAAGGAAAAAGAATACGCGAAATAGATATCCAAACACAAAAACAAAACAAAGAAAGACAGCCGAAATAAGTATCCATTTAACAAAAAAACGTCTCATTTAGATGCCTCTAACAACCTCTTTTTAATAAAGAAATAGACAACCATTTCTAAAAAACAAAAAAAGGCTTATTAAAAAATAATAAGCCTTTCGATACACATTTCATCACCAATTTAAAAAAATAATTACTTCTTCTCTTTATAAAGAACATGCTTACGAACAAGCGGATCAAACTTTTTAATTTCTAACTTATCTGTTGTGTTGATCTTATTCTTGGTGGTGTGGTACTGATGACCACTTTCCGTACTATTCATAACAATCTGATGTCGATTACCTTTTGCTGCCATAATAAGCTCTCCTTATCGCCTAGCGAACTAAACCTTCACAACCATGTTTTTTTAAAACAGGAAGAAGACCTTTTTTTGAAATAGTACGAATAATACTCGTACTAACAAAAAGCCTTACCCAACTATTCTTTTCTTCAACAAAAAAACGCTTCCACTGCAAATTCGCTTCTTGAACACGCTTGGTACGTCGATTAGAGTGACTAACATTGTTACCCACTAAGCCAGATTTCCCCGTGATCTGACATCGTCTTGATCGTTTTGTCATATTACATCCTCCATCTCTTCAACAATTGCTAAAGAGAAAACCTACTATTTCATGTTTTAATTGAAACAGTTTATGAAGCTTACTCAATTTTCCTCAAATTTTCAAGGTTAAAAAAGAATTGCAAAGAAGATTCCTGTAAAGAAACACAAAACCAAAAAAACAAGAAAAAAGTGTAACATTATCGTAATAATCCACTAACGATAGACCAATAAACATAAGATATGATGATAGTCGTTAATGAATAAATGGTTTATATGACCAATTTGAAGAAATAAAAATTTGTTAAGTAAATATATAAAGGAGTTACAAATGCAAAAAACAACATTTATTAAGATAGCCACCAGTATCGCAATAGGAACGTTCTTAACATCCGTTAATGCAGCAAACAATAGTAACGCACTAGTTGATACATTATTTGATAAAGATATTTTGTCAGCAGGAGAGGCCGCACGATTAACGACAACTAAATCAAACGTTCCCAACTTAAAAGGTGATCTTAGACTACGTTACCAAATAGAACAAAAACCTGGGGAGATTTCACGAAATAGAGCAAGGTTACGCTTTCGATTAGGAACAAAAGCTTCTATTTCAGATGATATTACAGTACAGGCAGGAATCGCCACAGGAAGTGAAGATCCTCGCTCTACAAACCAAACACTCGAGAACGGATTTACGACAAAAGGGCTTCATCTTAATTATGCCTATCTAAATTACATGGTACAAAAAGGGCTAACTATTAGTGCCGGTAAAATGAAAAACCCACTATGGCGTACATCGGACCTAATGTGGGACGGTGATATCACACCAGAAGGATTTTCAATTAATTACAAAACCAAAGAACTATTTGCCACATTAGGACATTTTAACATTGACATGATCAAAGGTAGCCGGCTTGATCCTGTTCTAGTTGCTATTCAGACTGGACTACAACAATCTTTCGGAAAGTCAATTAGTGCAAAACTAAGCGGGCAACTCTACCAGGTTCAAAACATGGTGCTCAAGGAGCGACTTGATAATTCGGCCGGAACCAATAGCTTATTCGAAAAGGACCCTATGATTGTAGGTGCCAGTGCATCAATAACACAAAAGAAGCTATTTGGACTTCCACAGATAAGCCTTTTCGCAGACCTTCTTTACAACACCGTACAAAGCAGTGACAACAAAGGTTATCTAACAGGCGTAAGCTTTGGCCATAAAAAAGTCAGAGCCCACGGTCAATGGAAAGCAAAAGCACTCTATCGGTACCTTCAACAAGATGCCACATAAGATATCCTTCCCTATTCGGATAGTTTCGGCGGTGCGACTGGCATTAAAGGCCTTGAGCTTATTGCAACCTATGGCCTTAACAAAAACACATCTATCTCTATTGATTATTATCTAACCGAAACAATATCTGATAAAACAACACAATACCTAATCCAAGCAGATCTTAACGTTAAATTCTAGAAACATAAGAAAGGCACTATAACCATGTTAAAAACACTATTAACGATACTACTATCAATCATGATGCTATTCTCTAACACCTCGTTAGGGGTCGAACTATTAGGCGCAGGCGCAACATTCCCTTATCCCCTTTATTCAAAAATGTTTGATGCCTACTATAAAGAAAAGACAACCAAAATCAATTATCAAGCCATTGGATCGGGTGGTGGCATTCGACAGTTACAAAATAAAACCATTGATTTCGGAGGTTCCGATGCCTTCCTTAACGACAAAAAAATGAAAAAGATGGCAGAACCTGTTATACATATCCCCATTGTTGCAGGCGCTGTAGCACTCGCCTATAACCTTCCTGGAAACCCTGTTATTAAATTAACACCAACCGTTCTAGCAGACATCTATCTTGGAAAGATCACAAAATGGAATGACGAACAGCTTCAAAAGATTAACCCAGATATCAAGCTCCCCAAATTACCCATTGCCTCTGTACAGCGATCTGATGGCAGCGGCACCACCTTTATTTTCACAGATTACCTCAGTAAAGTCAGTGACCCATGGAAAACTAAAGTAGGGACTGGAAAAGCTGTCAATTGGCCAACTGGAATGGCTGGAAAAGGAAACTCAGGTGTAGCTGGACTCATCAAACAAATCCCTGGTGCCATTGGCTATGTCTCCTCTGTTTACGGACTCCAAAACAATATGCCTATGGCAAAAGTTCAAAATAAAAGCGGTAGGTTTACTGAACCAACACTGGAGGCCATTACACAAGCCGCGAACAATAAAGAGATTCCCCAAGATACACGTGCCTCATTAACGGATACAGACGCTCGGTTCGGTTATCCCATTAGTGGTTTCACATGGATATTGCTCTATCAAGATCAAAAATATAACAAACGTAACCTTGATAAAGCACAAGAAACCGTAAATCTTATTCGTTGGATGATTACAGAAGGACAACGCTTTGCAATAGAACTCAACTATGCACCGTTGCCTGACTCTGTTATAAAACTAGCAAACAAGCAATTAGATAAAATAACCTATAATGGGAACACCCTGTAAGCACATGCCCATCGCCTCAAAAAAAAGAAACTTTACCAGTCCAATTTTTGAAGGCTATAATAGCAAGGTTTCTATGGATAACAATACATTTATTGACGATAAATCCGCACAAAAAGAAGCCTCTCGTGACAAAGCGTTCAAAAGAGGGCTCTCCTTAATGGGTTGGTTTACGCTACTGTTAATGATCGGCATGTTCATCACATTAACCATCCAGTCAGAACTCTCCATCAAAACCTTTGGATTCAGTTTTTATACAAGCGCCATCTGGGACCCCGTCAGAGGCATTTTTGGAGCACTCCCTTTTTTAATCGGCACACTTCTATCATCAGTACTCGCATTAGCCATATCACTCCCCTTTTCCATCGCCATTTCTCTCTACCTTGGCGAACATGTTAAACAAGGCATGATCCATACCTTTCTAAGCTCTACAATCGATCTATTAGCAGGAATTCCTTCTGTCATTTACGGGTTTTGGGGATTACTGGTCTTAGTCCCTATTGTTCGACAATTTGAGATGAGTATTGGTGTTATCCCCTACGGGGTTGGCATTTTTTCAGCCTCCATTATACTAGCACTCATGATCATCCCCTTTTCCGCCTCACTGGGAAAAGAAATTGTAAGTATGGTTCCTCAAGACTTAAAAGAAGCAGCTTACGCACTGGGAGCCACGCCACTCGATGTAACAAGAAACGTAATTCTCCCCTATGCTAAATCAGGCCTTTTTGCAGGTATACTCATGTCCTTTGGCCGCGCACTTAGTGAAACAATGGCCGTCACCATGGTCATCGGAAATGCTAATAAAATCCCTCAATCTATCTTTAGTCCAGGAAACACATTAGCCAGTGTTATTGCCAACGAATTTGCTGAAGCTGCAGAAGCCTTATACTTATCTAGCTTAGTACAGTTAGGTTTATTACTTTTCATTGTCACCGGCCTTACAAGTTTTATTGGCAGATACCTTATTAAACGATTAGCAAAAGACTAACCCATGACACTAGAAACACGTTTAAAGCTTAGCACCGTATACGAATGGCTATTACTGCTACTCTCTGGATTACTATTGGTACCACTTGCCTTTATATTATTCTATCTAATTAAACAAGGTATAACGGCCATCAATTGGACCTTTCTAACGAGTTTACCAAAACCCGTCGGCGAAACCGGTGGTGGCGTCTCAAATGCTATTGTTGGAACCTTAATCATTGTTGCCATTGCCAGCATCATTGCCATTCCCCTAGGTATGTTAATTGGTATTTTTACGGCTGAAAATAAAACCGCACGATTAGCAGATGCTGTCCGTATTGCGATTGATACTCTTCAGGGGATTCCCTCGATTGTCATTGGGATTATTGCCTATACCTGGGTAGTCCGGCCTATGGGCGGATTTTCAGCTTTCTCGGGCGGCATAGCCCTTGCCTTTATCATGCTCCCTCTTGTTGCAAAATCCACAGAAGAAACGGTTAAACTTATCCCAGACACATTAAAAGAGGCCTCCTATGCACTTGGGGCACCCTATTATAAAACCATCCTGTTTGTCGTTATCCCTTCCAGCATTAACGGTATTATCGCTGGTATCCTATTAGGTATTGCCCGTATCTGTGGTGAAACAGCACCACTCCTATTCACAGCTTTCGGCAATCCGTTTATGTCACTGAAATTACAAAAAGCCATTAACGCATTGCCCTTGCTTATTTTTAACTATGCAACAAGCCCCTATGATGACTGGCAGCAGTTAGCCTGGGGGGCATCATTACTACTCATTGGATTTGTCCTATTCCTAAGTCTTCTAGCAAAGGTTGTGATTCGCAAATGACAGATAACAAAGCCATTCTAAGCATAAAAGATTTGCATCTTCATATAGGAGACGCCCATATCTTAAAAGGCATTAATATTGCCTTTGAAAAAAATAAAGCGACGGCCATCATGGGGCCCTCTGGATGTGGCAAAACAACCCTCATCCGGTGTATTAATCGATTAAGTGAGTTTATCCCTGATCTAAAAATAAAAGGAAGTCTCAACTATTACAATCGAAATTTATTAGAATTAAATCCCATCATGGTGAGAAAAAAAATTGGGATGGTGTTTCAACGACCAAACCCCTTTCCAAATATGAGTATTTATGAAAATGTACTTGCCGGTTATCGTTTAAATAGTATCCCTATCAAAAAGAAAGAAAAAGATGAAATTGTCTTTAGCGCACTAACTCAAGCCTCCCTATGGGATGAAGTTAAAGATAATCTACATCGCCGTGGCACCTTTCTCTCAGGTGGCCAACAACAACGACTATGTATTGCCCGATCACTCGCCATGAAGCCACGCATTTTATTATTAGATGAACCCACATCAGCACTAGACCCAAAAGCCACCAATCGCATCGAAGAGTTAATTTCAACCTTAAAAGAAGAGGTTACCATTATTATGGTTACCCACAATATAGGCCAAGCATCACGAATTTCAGACTATACAGCATTCCTCTACCTGGGTGAATTAATCGAGTTTGGTCACACTGATAAAGTCTTTACTGCACCTGACAATCAACTTACAGAAGAGTATTTATCACGAAAGTTTGGTTAACTAGTGCCTAAGCATATTTTAATCGTAGAGGACGAAGAGGATATTCAAACCCTATTATCCTTTAACCTAAAAAAAGAAGGCTATAAGACCCATTCCGTCTATTCAGGGGAACAGGCGTTAAAAATAATCTATGATACACAGCCTGATCTCATTCTATTAGATATCATGATACCTGATACAGACGGCTTTGAAATCTGTAAACAACTCAAATCTACCCCTGCCACAAGCAGTATTCCCATTATTTTTCTTTCAGCAAAGACACAGGAGCACAATATCATTACAGGACTGGAGTTAGGCGCAGACGATTATCTTACAAAACCATTCAACCTTAATATTTTAATCGCAAAAATTCGATCCCTACTACGTAAAAAGTCAAAACAACACTTATCAGACACAAAAACAATCATGGCATTTAATGACCTTATTCTAGACACCAACACCTTACATGTGACCGCAGATAATCAGTCCATCGCCCTAAATAATACTGAATTCAAATTGTTAACCTTTATGGCCCAAAAACCCGGTTGGGTCTTTTCACGTCAACAACTGATCAACGCTTGTAAAGGAGACGATTATATTGTCACCGATCGTTCCATAGACGTCCTCATTGTCGCTATTAGAAAAAAACTTGGAAAATGCGCCTACCGCATTGAAACCGTCAGAGGTGCTGGATACCGATTCAAAGGCGATTCATGACACAACGTTCCCTATTTCGGAACATTTTAGTCAGGTTCATTATCTGCTGCAGTATTCTGATATTAATAGGAATTCCTCTTTTAAATCACTATCTGTCAAACCATCATCACCAATTAACCGTTCAACAGCTAAAAAATCAGCTCCACCAATGGCAAGGCCCCATTGAGCAACTCATTAACAACAACTTTCAACACAACGAGTCCTTATTAAATAATTTCAAGACTAGCACAACACGCCTAACACTCATTAATCCAACAGGCACCGTTATACTTGACTCACAAACCAATCCATTACAACTAGATAATCACGGGCATAGGCCTGAAATTCTCGCAACACAAAACGTTCCCTATGGCGTCTCTCAACGCTATAGTAAAACCACACAAAATAACCGTCTTTATGTCGCTATTAGAGTCCATAACGATTGGCACCTACGATTTTCAATACCCTCTCGAACAATAAGCCCCTTATTCATTACCCCACTGATCATCTGTCTCATTCTTGGCATACTTATTCTAGGACTCAGCCTTAGCCTTATCCTATATATTGAAAAAAAGAAAGTCCTCACCTTTTTATCTAAAATCACCTTAATGACGCCCCAGTTTCAACCATTAGAAGGTTCGACACAACACTCTCAAGAACTCGAACTCTTAAGACAAAAAATCGTTACATTAGCCACTAACTTTAAGGACAATATCACCACATTGGAAAACGAAAAGAAAGAAAAAGATCTCATCCTTGCACGCATGATAGAAGGGATTGCTGTACTCGATAATGATCGCATTATTACACTTTTCAACTATTCTGCACACCAGATGTTATGTGCAGACCATATCCTAAACCCCATTGGTAAACATATCCAAGAAATCATTCGAAATACGACCTTTTTTGAATGCTTAAATCAACTGGAAAATAAAGGAAGTCTACACCAAAAGGAAATCACCTTATCATCAGACCCAGAACATATCGTTCAACTCAATGGGATCCGACTATCACAAGAATCATCAGGAGCAGGGTACCTACTTGTCTTTCGAGATATGACACACTTAAAACAATTAGAACGTACCCGCCAAGACTTTGTAGCCAATGTCTCTCATGAACTAAAGACCCCTATCACCTTAATCAAAGGCGCATTGGAAACCTTATCCAAAAAAGATATTAACCACAATGATAAAACAACCTTTCTTAACATGTCCGTCAAACACTGTTCGCGATTGGAAACACTAATTAATGATCTTCTTCAACTATCAGAGCTCGACAATAAAACCAACTACGATCTAACAAAAGAGCCTTTCTCCATAACAAGCTGTATTAATAACGCCATAACATCTTGTAAAAATAAACTCCAGGAGAAAGGCATCACTATCCAGTTTGAAAAAAAGACCGAACTCTCTATCCCCATGAATCCATCACTAATGGAACAGGTATTTGCCAACCTTATTTTAAACGCACTTCAATATAGCCCCGAAAACACAATGATCGACATCCAACTAAATGACACAACTGACACCCTCACCATTTCTATAATCGATGAAGGATGTGGTATTCTAAAGGAACATCAGCCACTCATATTCCAACGATTTTATCGTGTCGATTCTGCTCGAAGTCGACAAGTTGGCGGCACTGGATTAGGCCTTTCAATTGTTAAGCATATCGTCCAAATTCATAATGGCACTATCCATATGACAAGTACACCTGGAAAAGGGAGTACCTTTTCAGTGAGCTTACCAAAAAACCCATAAAAAAGGAGAAAACAACATGTCAAATCTAGATAGAACATTAAAAGAATTGAAAATCCTCTTTTTAGAATTAGGAACAAAGGTTCAAGAATTACTGCAACTTTCAACAACAGCTTTCTTAGACGACCAAGTCAATAATATTCAACTTATCTTTGATAAAGATAAAGAAATAGACGATATGGAAATCCGAGTAGAAGAAGAATGCCTCAAAACACTAGCCCTCTACCAACCTGTCGCACGTGACCTACGCTTTATTGTCTCTATACTCAAAATAAATAATGATTTGGAACGAATAGGGGATCTGTCTGTCAATATCATTAAGCCGCTAAAATCAGGGTCTTACATAAAAGAGTATGCCCACTCCTATTTTTCCGAAATGGTAGAAAAAGTAACCTATATGTTTCAACAAAGTTTAGATGCGTTTTTAGAACAAGATTCCCAGCTAGCACTAAAAATCTGTAAACTAGACGACGAAGTAGATGACTTGAAAAATAAAATGCGCATAAAAGTCATTACTGATATCCAAAAAGATCCTGAAAAAAGTGAAAAACTGCTCAACATGTTCTTAAATGCGCGTCATTTAGAACGTATTGCCGATCTTTCTACCAATATCGCTGAGGACGTTATTTACCTAAATGAAGGAAAAATAATTCGTCATCAACACATGACTATATAATAATTATTGTTTAATAAAACCATTTATTATTCTTTCATTGCATGATCAATGGTAAAACCACCTCCCCTAAGTGAGAGTGAATCAAAACCTACAACTTTCTATTAATCAGAGTTATCCTAATGGCGCCGATCAAAAGGGTAGTTTTAGGTGCACAATGACACCCCCTAGTAGACGATTATCACCTAAAGAACTTCATAATATACTCCAGAGTCAAGATTGCTCTTTTCCTATTGATAAAAACAATTATGAGATAAACCTCAAGGATCTGGACAAACATCTTAATCATCAACTCAAGATCGTTTATGTACCATGACTACAAAGTCTAATCCTAAACTAAGCGAACACATCATATCCCTCATCTTATTCAATTTAATACTTTACCTTTTCTTTAAATCAAACAAAGTAACACCTACAAGTAGCAAACAAGATATAGACTACGTGCGACAAAGAACCCTATATGCCAAAGATGGATCCTCAGTACAAAAAAAACGCTACAAGTACAGGCGAGAAATCTCATTCCCAAATTAGATCGACTATGCAACCAATTGTTAAAACAGGGGAAGAACCAAACAGCCACGCCTCATTAAACCATTTCAAAAACGAAAAACATCTTTTAGAACACCTTCGCGACCATGAGTTACACAAGTCTCTAGAATACTTAAGCGAGCAATGCCCTCCTAAATACGTATTTAACACATCAGACCCTGTACAAGATACACTACAAGTGATTAATTCTGGCTTAGAACAATTGGAAAAGAATATAACACAATCACATCATATTCTGAGTAAAGATGAGTATGTTCAACAAAAAATACAAGTCACTCAATTGTTAGAGTCCATAATCGAAAAATTAGATAAACATAACTCTATTTCAGAAGAATAAATCAAGTCAATTCTAATCAGTCTCAACTTCCTATGCACAATAGACAATACCTTTGACGGGAACCCTATATGCTCAGACGGGCACATCACAAAACAACTTTTCCAACTGTATGTCCATCTTGATAAACAACACCAAGAACTTACAAAAGAGGCCCTAAATCTATATTTATTATGCTCTCATAAACAAAAAAATACCCACCGTCATTACTTCCATTCTATATCAATAATATAGAAAAAAACCGTTGTGTGATTGAAACAGACCTACTATATCACCAATTTTCAAAACTCTTAGATACCTCTATCACCTATAAATTACCCACAACACAGTTATATAAAGACATGGTAAAAAAACTCTCCTCCATAGCAAAAAGTCATCCACATATCCTTCAAGAATCAATGAAGTATTTCAAACAAACACCTGTAACAGTTTCTGTCGTATGCACACCTATGTGGTCACCTTCCCTACAACTATCCAGTAGAACCCACATCCCCAACCGACGTCATCATCCAGCTCACCATCCCGTTCAAAGACCAGACCCTAACATGTTCCAAACAGCTACCACAACCGTTCAACAAAGAAAACCACCTTTCATTACAATGATTCTTAACTGGCTAAAAAACTTACGATGACAAACCATCTATGGTAACGTATTCCTATATGAAAAAAATATGGATATCAATAATATTTAGCATTTATCTAACTACGGCCTTAACACATGGCGGGCAAATTGCTGTGGTTAAAAACAGAAAGGTGATTAAAATCGTTCAACAAGAAGAACCCTATATCCTCTTTTCACGAAAGAATTTTACCTACACATCCAATAAAGAATTAGAAAAACAAGGCTATA
>CAZIOF010000037.1:0-3257 GCA_964540745.1 uncultured Candidatus Marinamargulisbacteria bacterium | reverse complement strand
GGCTTTGATTGTTTCTGGCGGTGGCGGAGGTGGCGCTAGAAGCTCTACCTCTAGTCATCAAACTGGTGACCATGCACCTGTTACGAATAGCGGCGATCAGGCGGGTACGGATGGTGGCGGTTATGGAAATGGTAAAGGGGCAGGCTTTAGTCAAGATAGTCCAGATGGCGCTCAGTCTATATAGAGAGGCGGAAATGGTGATGTTCAACACAGTAGTACCTATAGCGCTGAGGCTGGAATTGGAGGTGCAGCTAGTGCATCTGCCCATCTAGGTGGGGGTGGAGGTGGCTATAGTGGGGGGAATGGCGGTTATCTTGATGGACAAAAGTCCACTGGCGGTGGGTCTTATAACACAGGTGATAATCAAGATAATACAGCCGGCGCAAATGAAGGTAATGGTCGGGTTGTTATAACCGTCTCTAGTTCTGCTATGTATGCTGATTCTTCCCATGATCATGGTTCAGACTTTTCACCAACCTCACATACCCATGGTTATGCGGCGGCGTCTCATTCCAGTATCCATGATTCGATCTATGCGGACTCTAATCATACCCATTCTTATTCAGGCTCTGGTCATACCCATTCTTTTTCGGCCTCTAATCATACTCATAGTAGTGCAGCCCTTGTTCATACTCATGACTTTTCAGGGTCTGGTCATGCCCATACCTATAATTATGATATTAATGATTCGTGGTTAAGAGAAGATGATGATAATGCTCACTTTAAAGTGTATGGCGGTACCAAACAAATGGTATTTCGTACGGATAATGCGACGGCATATGTTAGTGGTATAGGGGATGAACCCTTTGTTTGGATGTATGGTGGGGATGACCTGTCTTCTCGGCGGATGATGCTAAATACATATGGACAGTTATGGACCAGTAATTATAATTGGATCCATAATAAGTTTGCGTTAAGAAACGGAGCTTCTGGACAGGCTTTTAGTGCAGCCGACTTTTATGCTGATACGGGTGTTAGTGTGGCAGGTGGTTGGCTAGAGGTTCATGGTAATAATGGGGTCTATTGGGAAAACCGGGGCGGTGGTTGGTATATGTCGGATTCGACCTGGCTTCGATCCAATAGTAATAAAGAGGTCTATGCGTCCAATACAATCTATGCTGGTGGCGATATAAGGACAAATATTTTTTACGATGGTGATACAGCTACACGTTATATGGACCCGAATTCTTGGAGTAAGCTTAATAATTTGATTATTCACGATAGACTTCAATTTGGTCATAATGGAGATAGTTGGATGGACGATGATGCTTCGGATACGGATCGGATGCACTCATCTGATGCGGCCTTTTTTGCGCCAGTGAGTAATGGGTCTATATCTGACTTGAGGCTTTATATTCTTGATGATACCGTTGATCGGTTCAGTATTTGGGGTGATACTTGTGGTGGTGGTAATTGCGGTAACTTAGGTAATGCACGTGAGCGATTTCGGTTTGTGATGGATGGCCGTGGCTATATGTCATCATCGAAATATGCTAATCAGAGCTTACAGAGTTCGGACCGGCGGATGAAGAAAGAGATTAAGGACCTGTCTGCCCAACAGATGTTAGAGATTGTACTCCAGATGCAGGCGGTTACTTTTATGTGGAAAGATCAAGTGGCAGACTCATCTTCTCCTTACCATTTACCAGGCACCTATTATGGGTTTATCGCCCAGGATATTCAGTCATTATTGCCGCATGCCATTCATACCAATACATTTTCAGGGATGTTAGAATTAGACTATACAGCTATTATTCCGGTGGTCCTAGAGGCCTTTAAGGCCCAACAGCCTCTAATTAATGATATTAAAGAGAAACAGACTCGTTCAAAGTCCTTGTCAGAAGATTTATTGCGGCGTGTCCAAGCGCTAGAGGCACAATGAGGGGTTTATGACTAAGACACTAAACTATTGTTATAAGATTGGATTTCTACTGATAGTCTTGATGCTATGGGGCTCTGTGAGTGTGCAGGCGCTCACGGCAATAACCGATTCAAATATCCAAACCGCAGTCAATTTATGGGTATCGGACCAATCAGCCGCAGAAGCAACCTATGGTCATATTAGTAGCTGGGATACATCTGCGGTTACGAGTATGTATCAGCTGTTTTATAACAAGAGAACATTTAATGATGATATCAGTAATTGGGATGTGTCAAACGTTACTAATATGTTTCGTATGTTTAGAAAAGCTAATCAGTTTAATCAAGATATTGGGAATTGGGATACGTCAAAGGTAATTAATATGAAAGGCATGTTTGAGGAAGCCACACAATTTAATCAGGATATTAACACAAAAGAAGTGACAGTTGATGGTAATACATATATTGCTTGGGATGTTTCCAAGGTTACAAACATGAGTGGGATGTTGAATAATGCTGATGCTTTTAATCACGATATCGGAAATTGGGATACGTCTAACGTCACAAATATGATGTATTTGATGTTTGCAAACCTTTTTGATCAACCTATTAATACAAAAGAAGTGACCGTGGGTGGTAATACATACATTGCTTGGGATGTCTCCAAGGTTATAAACATGAGTGGCCTATTCGGTTGGGGGGCTATTTTTAATCAAGACATTGGAAATTGGGATACCTCCAGCGTTACAAATATGTCGTATATGTTTTATAAGAACGAAGTTTATAATCAAAATATGCCTGAAAAACAAGTGACGGTTGGTGGGAATACATACACGGCATGGGATACGTCAAGTGTTACAAATATGAAAAATATGTTTTATGTGGCAGAGGGCTTTGATGGGGATGTTAATAATTGGGATGTGAGTAATGTTACAAATATGAAGGAGATGTTTTTGAACGCGTATATCTTTAATCAAGATATACGGTCATGGGCTGTTAGTAGTGGTGCAGATTTAACCAATATGCTTAAAAGTACAACAGCTTTCCAAGCTAGCTTTTATCCAACATCGCCTGGGTATGATAGTAGTCCAGATACACCTACATACGACTTTTTTAATTTTTCACCTGAGCCAATCACTAATTCAAATATCCAAACTGCAGTTAATTTATGGGTATCGGACCAATCAGCGGCAGAAGCAACCTATGGGCATATCAGTAATTGGGATACATCTTCGGTTACGAGTATGTCTCAGCTGTTTTATAACAAGACAACATTTAATGATGATATCAGTAATTGGGATGTGTCAAACGTTACTAATATGTTTCGTATGTTTAGAAAAGCTAATCAGTTTAATCAAGATATTGGGAATTGGGATACGTCACAGGTAACTAGTATG
>CAZIOF010000036.1:0-3280 GCA_964540745.1 uncultured Candidatus Marinamargulisbacteria bacterium | reverse complement strand
GGGTTAATAAGTGGCGCGTAGGGGGTCTCATTCAAAGATAGCTCGACGGCAGATGTAATATGAGGGTATGGGATACCTTGTCGTTTGTAACGTTCTGTAAGGATACCTGCGTAATAGTGGAGGGTAAAAGGGAAGAGGCGGTCAGCGGTATTTATATAGGGGAATTCGTTTTGGAAGTGGTAATAGTCGTATGAACTGGTCTTGGTGTTCAAGACAACTAATGGGCCACGAAAGGCATAGTCATTTAGTGGGGATCGCCAGGAAAATAAGGTGCCTCTGCCACTCCAATGAGTGTTAGGATAGAGGTAAGCTCGAAGGGGTATTAATAGTTGGATACCGCCAAATAAGAGGAGTGCGACAAGTAGCCCTTTCGATACATTAAATGAGGTTTTAACAGGTAATGAGATAGGTTGGATGGTGTTATTAAGGGTCTTCAATAGCGGTTTAAAATCCAAGAAGACGCAGGCCCCTAATAGGATGAGAACGGGTAAGGCGCCATTTTGGGGTGTTTCATTGAGTCGATAAAAGAGAAGATAAAGAATAACTTGTAAGGCAGACAAACAAACAACAGCAGCATTTCGATAAGATTTTGAAAAGAGAAAGAAGAGGCACCCTAGTTCAATGAGTACCATATCGATTTTGAATATGAAGAGAAAGGACGGTGACTTTAGAATAGAGAGCAACCAACTATGGCCCTGAAAGAAGCGTTCCACATAGCTGATGAGTAAGGGGCTATCAAACCAATTCACTACCCCTTTATTGATGATAGAAAAGAAGATCACCATCGCGACCTGTAATTTTAATAAGAGGGGCTGCCATGCGGGTATAAAGTCCTGTTTACGAGCGGAAAGGGTGAGACAGGTATGGGCATCGGTGAGGCTGATCAGACCAATGAATAGAACCAATAAATAATGATGATCCGAGTAGAGTAGCATATCTTGAAACATAAGAAAGCCGATCCCGAACCCTGTAACGGCACAGCTGAGCCGAAAGAAAAGGCCTGATGACAGCCCAATCCCAAACAAGAAAATAAGACCATACAAGGCAACATAAAGGGCGCTAGGCAGTGTAGGAACGCTAGGAAACCAGGGGTAACTGATATGAAAGGTTGTAGCGATATGCCGGAGCTCTACCCATCCTAGAAGTAAGGACTGGGCACTCCAAAAGGTAATATACGCTCCCAGGGTTATTCGAAAAAGGCCTAAGGGTAGGGCAGACTGATGGGACGTTAGCCAACGGGTCATGACTTACTTATTTGGCACGAATATAAAAGACAAAGGCTGTAGACTTCGGGTACCAAGTCATACTTGCGATATTGGCCGCTTCATCGGCGCTCAGTGGCAGATGGCCTTGCATATCTTCTGTAGTAACAGGTGTATTGCTGGAGTGACCAGCTGGGATTGTGGTGGAGCCCAAAGAGACACGATCCGTCGCATTTCCCACGATGAGTGTACTGGGCCCAAATTCGGTGGCCCCTTCGCCCGAGGTAACAGTATGGGAATGATTCCCCTCTGGTTCGTACGCATAATCCTCTAGAATGGCGGCCGTATCCGTTTTTGGATTAGCTGGATTCGCCGAATCTTCCTCTTCAGGGGTAGCAGCCACCTCGTTAACGGCAAGAACATTGTCGGCATCCTTCCAGGCTGGGACCCACGCTTCTAAGCCACCTTGGTAATACCCATATCTGGTTGCTCCGTGCCGGCCAGATTGGAAGTTATCAAGGTGAACATAATAACCACCATGACTTGTCCCGCTCCTGGACCCGGTCTTCCATCCTGTTGAGAATCCCTCTAGTTGAGCCGTTACAAGGCCTGGCGAGATAGTTGGACTAGCTAGAGAGTGTACATGTACCTGTCCTTCATCGCCACCATCGCTACCCAGTGGCGGTGTTGATCTGAGATCGGCCTCTGTATTTATAGTATGTCGATGAAGACCATAGGCCGCTTTTTGAAAAGTACCGACCCCAAGCTTATCGGGCGATTGATCCATTTCTATGGTAGCGTACCGTTTCTCATTATTCGCATTAGTGGCTTGCCAGGCACTGTCACGAATAAAGTTTCGATCAGATCCTGAATTATAGTATTCAACATTACGGATCCAAAAGCCGCGAAAATCAGGGACTCTAAACTTTCCTTCTGTTGCGCTACCCCATAATTGCTGACGGCCTTCTGCTGAGGTGGGGTTCAACGCGAGGTAAAGCGCTTTGAAATCAGAAATATTATATTCGGCTCCATCGCAAAGTAACCATCCTTGTGCTGTTTCAGTTGCAGTAGGGGGAAAGGCTTGGGCACCAGGATTCATGTTAGAGGTGCTGGTGACAGCAAAAGGCGCGATCATGCCAATAAGTGGCGCCAAATAAGCGAGTTGTTTTGATAATATTTTCCCATCCAGCAATTTCAAACGGTGTGTTAATTTAACTCCTGGGTAGGATATATCGTCGTAGTTATCCATGCCGATTCGGGTTACTTGATTCCCGATAGTATGAGTGAATCGTAACTGTTGTGAAGAGAATGACGTGGGCTCAACGCCGTATAGAACAGTTGAGACTAAGAGTAAACACCATATAAGTACATTATTCATAGAAAACTTCTCCTTAGTTAGTACCGTATATAAAAGCCCATATTAACATTCTGAGGTCGCATATCTAGTGGTCCACTATCGGTCCGTTCCATTAATTTGAATGTGGCGGGAAACTGTGCTGTGTGTGTATGTTTGTCCACATTCGCTTCTCCCTCTTGGTCAGCGCTGGTGTCTACGTTTGAAACAGGTTTTGCAAAATATCCTCTCCTATAGCCTGGCCCGCTGTCCTGATTAATGACATCTAAATGCGTTGTATTATTATTATCACTTTCCCAGCTTTGGGTCTTACTTTCAAATAAGATATTTCTCCCCTCTTCTGAACCCGAGTTTTTAAATTGATGCCTATGTCCGGAAGCAGGGGTATCCATAACAACTTTATCGGTTAATTCTATCCTATGGTTGTGAAAAGGTATATTAGAGCGTTGGTAGCCTAGGAGGCCTTCTCCGAGGGGCGGAGAGCTTTGAAGGCTAACATCTAATTCTAAAACCTGACCCACTTTACTAGGGTCATCGAGATAGACATCAAAGTAGGCTGTAAAGTAGTCTGTAAAGGAGTCTGTTTTTGCGGTTATATCTTCTAGTTGAACTGGTGTCGCTTCCTCTGTCGCTTCCTCCTTCGTAGCTTTAGTATCAGGATCCGTATAGATACCTCGGGTCTTCTTGTTGTCGCTGCCGGATTCGCCTTCCTTATATCTGTATT
>CAZIOF010000035.1:0-10237 GCA_964540745.1 uncultured Candidatus Marinamargulisbacteria bacterium | reverse complement strand
AAAACTTAGAAAGATAAATCCAATTAAATCGCGTCGGATAAAGGCAAGACCCTCTTCATCAACACCGTATACATATTTCTTGTCGATATAGTATTCACCACTGTCCGGGCGATCGAGGCAGCCTAAGATATTAAGAAAGGTGGATTTTCCTGCTCCGGATGTACCCATGATACATTTGAAGTCACCTTTTGGAACAGATAAGCTAATATCCTTTAAAACGCGAAAGCGATTGGGGCCGTTTACGTATGATTTAATAATGTTTTTTAATTCAATCATTGGGTATCCACTATGATGAGATCATTTTCTGTTAGGCCGTTACGGATTTCTACAAGTGATCTGTTTTTTAAACCTAATGTAATGTATTGCTTGATTTTATCTTTTCCTTTTTCTAACCATACATAGGTTTTATCGCCATCAAATTTGATGGCTTCAATGGGTAGTGTTGGTATGTTTTTCTTTTCTTCTGTAATAATTTCAACATTAACTTGATTTCCAGGTCTAACGTTGTACGTTTTATTGATATGCTCACTTTTAATACTTGTTTCTATTTTTAACCGTGTTGTATCAAACTGAGTGTCCAGTTTAGGATAGATTTTAATAACTTCGCCTTTAATAACAGTTTCACCGAAAGGTAGGCCTGTGATATTCACGCGTTGACCGAGTTTAATGTCATAAGATGCGTTCTCTTTGATATGTGATTGGACAACCATGTGACAGAGGTCTGCGACAGTAAACATAACGGACCCCTTTTGTGCCGCTGTTCCCTTTATTGCCTTTGACTGTACAATCGTTCCTTTGATAGGTGAGCGTATTTGATGTCGTGATAGATCAAGGTTTAGTTGTGAATATTGTAACTTTAGTAAGTCATTTTCTTTGAGAGTAATGTCATATTGGTTTTTTGCAGCTTCTAATTCTAGTTCGGATACCATGGCTTGCTCAAAAAGTGCCTGTTGAGCATTGTATTGTCGTTTTGTATAAGCGAGTTTAATAGCGCTCATTTTTAGTTGAATATCAAATTCATTTTTTATTAAATGTTTATCTTTAAGTTCTAAATGCATTAATACATCATTCTTTTTTACGGTGTCGCCTTCTTCAACAAGGACATTGGAGATAAGCCCATTTGTTTTAGAAATGATTATTTCTGCGTTTTGGGGGACGATAATTCCTTTTTCTTTCAATGAGGTTTGAATCGTTTGGTTTTTTAGTTGTAGTGTTTGATAATTGGTTTGGGTAGTAGTGTCCAATGTTAGGAACCAAACTGATATAATGACAATTGTACCTGTAACAACAAATACTATTTTTTTTAACATGGTTTACTCCTTTATTATGGTTTTAATCAATATAGAAATAGTCATCTATGTTGCCATTTATTGCAAATAACTTAGAAAGAATAATTTCAGATTTAATGAGGAGTTGTTGATACCGGTACTTTGCATCAGATAATGCCTCTTTACGTTTATTTAGTTGTGCTTTAGATGATATTTGTGATGTGTATAGGTTTTCTACCTTTTTCAGAGAACGCTCTTGGATAGTGATTAGCTCATTTGCTAGGGCTATATCATTTATGGTTTTTTGTAACTCTAATTGTAAGGACTGGATATTCTTAGCAATATCTTCTTGTAATTGTTTTCTTTTTTGTACTAATAGAGAGATCTTCTTTCTTAAGATGTCATGCGAATAATTATGCTGTCCAAAAGAAAAAAAAGTGTTTATATCCAAAGAAAATAAAATGGCTAGGTAATGAGTTCCTGAATAAAACTGTTTGAAACTATTTGTAACATCTAAAGGATCTTCTCCAAAAAACTCTAATCCACCCAATAGGTATGACGTAGGTAGACCATTCCCGCGTATGATGTCTAAAGAAGTGTCGCTAGCTTCTATTTTTTTATCTATTATTTGGGTTTGAATATTATGGGTTGGATTTAATGCTAATCCATTTAATCTATTCTTTATATCCTCTATGTTAATAGGGTGAGTTGTATCGTTTTGCCATTCAATGGGCGTTGGAAGACCTATAAGTTCTTTGAAGTCATGTAGCTTATTTCTAAAAGAGGCTTGTTTGTGATCAATGTCATATAGAAGTGTTTTTAACTCTAGGTTAGTCATGTCTAATATATTTTTATCGATGAGGCCTTTGTTTACTTTGTAATTTAGAGACTTTAATAGTTGCTGTTTTCTTTGGATTCGTTCTTGATCATGCTTTATGGTTATATCTAGTAATTGAAGCGTCCAATAATGTTCAACTATAGATAATACAAATGCGGTTTTTTTAGCGATTAGTTCGAGAGTTTCTTTATTTAGAAGTCTACGTTGAAGTCTAATATTTTGTATAACTCTATTGTCGAAAAGCATTTGCTTGAAGTCAAAACTAAGCGTGTTTGTATGTTTTGCTCGGTTTACTCTATTGACGTCAAATTCAGTTTCTTCTATTTTGCCATTTAGTGTTGTTACAACATTAGCAACACGGCTGCGACCAGTGACGTGGTCGTCTAAATAACCTACTTTGATGGTTGCTGAAATTTGGGGAAAAATCATATTAATGGCTTTTTGTTTTTCTAATTCTTGAATAGAAAGTGTTGTTTCATGCCTTTGTATTTCTGGGCCATGATTTAGCCCATGTTTCATATAGTCTATCAATTTTGTGGGAACTGCGTAGATTGTTGATGAGATACAGCTGAAAACTAGTATCAGTAGAAAAGTTCTATAGTTGTACATGCGTTACCTTTCTAAACGAATTACTTGCTAGAAATGGTTATACCCTCTTTTATTGTATCTCTAAACTTGATATTTTATTATCTGTTTTTTTATGTGAGAATAGTCAGCGCCATTCTATTTGTTTTATATTATTTAGAGTGTTTAGTGTTTAGTATTTAAAATATTTGTTTGGTTTCTTTTTTTGAGCTAGACTTGGAGAGAGTTTTACTGTTTGTTGGATCATGGTAGTTTTTCTATTACCTTAGGGGGCTTTGCTCTAGATGATTGTTGGGTAATGTGTCATTGTAGGCGTGGGTGTTCTTTGTATAAAAGTAGGTTTGATGTGTCTTAAGTGCTCACGCTTTGGCATAAAGAGGAGTGGTTTATGGATGATGTTCGTGTTGTAGTTGGATTAGGAAACCCAGGCCAAACCTATTCTAAACAGCGACATAATATTGGTTTTGAGGTTCTAGATGCATTGGTTTCTAATTGTGATGCCGTTTCAAAGGGTCATAAATTTAAATCAGAGTTATATGAAGCACGATGTTATGAGTTGAAGGTCTTCTTTATTAAACCTCAAACATTTATGAACTTATCGGGTGAGGCCGTTAGGGATATTAAACAATTTTATAAAGTGAATCCTGAACACATATTAATTGTTTATGATGATATTGACCTGCCATTTGGGACGGTTAAATTACGGAAAAAAGGGAGTGGCGGTACCCATAATGGCATGAAGTCTATTATTCAATTAACAGGTTCAGGGGCGTTTCCTAGGGTAAGAGTTGGTATTGGTCCAAAACCATTAAAAATGGATTTAGCTGCTTTTGTTCTGCAGTCGTTTGGTCCTGAGGAAAATCACGAATTGCCAGCTATTTTAGATCTTTCTGTTAAAGCAGTTGACTATTGGCTTAAACATGGGGTTGAAAAAGCAATGAATCGTGTTAATTCGGTAAAGATAGATGTTTAGCTTAAAAGGGACGTGGAGAGACGTGCTATGCTTTCTGTTAAGTGTTAGGTTGTGGATTAGATGACAATAGGACTTGTTATAACTGTAGGGGGAAATAGTAGACGGTTTAAAGCCGCAAAACCGAAGCAATATGTGTTGCTGCATGAACGACCAGTTGTTTTGCGTGCACTAGACTGTTTTTTACCATTTATTGACCATTTTTCAGAAATTGTTTTTACAACGAATCAAGAGAATGCTCCTGAGCTTCGTCGGTTATTATCTGAAGTTACGGTGTCTGTCCCAATCCGTGTTATACAAGGAGGTAAAACACGTTGTGAATCTGTCCGGTATGCGGTGGAACAATTGGCAACTAATTATGTCATGATTCATGATGGTGTTCGTCCTATTGTTTCTGAAGCACTTATAATGCGCTTATTAGGTTTGGTGAAGGTGCATGATGCTATTATTCCGGGGCTTCCTTCGGAAGAGACGGTGAAAATGGTAAGGCAGAACATTGTGACAGATACGTTAAATCGTGATGATGTTTTTCGTATTCAGACCCCGCAGTTATTTAAGAAGAGTCTTCTTCAGAGGGCCTATTCGACACACCAGACTATGGATGCAACAGATGAGGCATCTTTGGTTGAATCATTAACAGACGTTCATGTTGTTCTTGGAGAAAAATCTAATATTAAGATTACAACGGTGGATGATATTCGTTATGTGACTCACCTTCTTAGTGAGGCGTTTAAATAGTCGTTAGTCAATATGTCGTGAAAAGCTTGATTTAATACCTAATTCTAAACGATATTTCGTGACGGTTCGTCGTGCCATGTTTAGGTTTTCTTTTTTTAGTAATTTGCATAGTCCTTCATCACTAAGAAGCGGGTTTTTGTTGATAAGGTTTTCAATAATGCGCTTGAGTCGATAGGCTGTTTTACCGAAATGGTTACGGGGACATAATTGTTTAAATGATAAGATGCCGTGTGGTGTTTGAACAAATTTTGAGGAGACTATTCGAGAGACTGAGGAGTTCGATATTCCTAATTCTTGTGCAACGGTTTTTTGAAGGAGGGGCTCTAAATACGAAACACCCTTTTCCAGATAGGCACTTTGATGATTTAAAACGAACTTTGCCAATTTATCGAGGGTGTTGTAGCGGTTTTCTAATGATTCCATAAACTCTTTAGCTTGTTTATATTTATTTTGGAGAAAGGCTTTTAGGTTATCATCGATGTCAGGATTATTGAGCATGTTCATATATTTTTGTGAATAATCTACTTTGACGCCTAGTTTTTTTTCCAAATTGGAATATTCAATTTGATTATTTATATAACGTGCTTCAAAAGATGGAATAACGATTTCATTAAATGTCGTATTTGAAAAACCTGCGCAAGGTGATGGCGTTAGGTTCTCTTTGATAAATTGAGAAACGGCTTGTACACCGTCATATTCAATGGAAAGCTTGTTGGCAATTTTATCGAATTTATTTTCGGAAAGATCGTTTAAATGGTAAGTGATGACCTTTTTAAGGACATCTTTTAATCCTGAATGGCTGAACTGATGAGCATCAAGTTGGATTAAAAGACACTCTTTCAGTGATCGTGCGCCTACACCGTCTGGCTCAAATGTTTGAATAACTTTTAAGATATCATTGACCTTACGCTCTTTCACTAGAAATTGATTGATGATTGCTTTTCTAATGTTTGGATAGTCTGTTATATATCCGTGGTTATCGATGTGCTGGATGAGATATTCAGCTATTTCTTTTTCTTTTGGATGAAGGTATTCCAGATCAAGTTGTTTCATAAGAAAGTCTTTTAATGAGACTTGTTCAGCGGTATTGTCTAGCACATTGTAATCAGTTCCTGATTCCATAGAAGTCGATTTCTGCTTGTTTTTCGAGGCCATAAAATTATCCGAGAGTTGATCAAATCGTACTACTTCTAAAAAAACATTGTCGTTTGTTTTTTCGGAAATAGTTTCTACAAGTTCATTATATGGGAGGTGAAATGTTTTGAGCATTTGAATAAGCTTAGGTGTTAAGACTTGCTTAAGTGAGAGTTCTTGTTTGAGAGATAGTCGTTGATTTAATTGCATAGTTGAAGCCCCGAGTTGACGCGGAAAAGGGGATTGGATGCGCCTTTATATTGATATTGATAATAGGCTACAGCACCAATCATAGCGGCATTATCTGTACATAAATGGTTGTCTGGGCAATAGAACGACATATTATTTTTTTGACAATCAGATATGAGACGTGACTTTAATGTGTTGTTAGCGGCTACACCTCCTGAGATAGCGAGATGTTTAATGTTATGAGAGAGACATGCCTTTATGGATTTTTTTGCTAGGATATCGATGACAGCTTCTTGAAAGCTGGCACATATGTCTTCTTTATGTTGAGATGGGTCATCCAATTGTTTTACAGTTTGAATAACGGCTGTTTTTAGGCCTGAAAAACTGAATTCATAGCCCTGTTTGAGCATCGCTCGAGGAAAGTTATATGTTTTAGGATCCCCTTTTTTAGCAAGTGTTTCAATTATTGGCCCACCTGGATAGCCAAGATTTAAGTACCGAGCGATTTTATCAAAGGCTTCCCCTGCTGCGTCATCACGTGTTTCGCCAAGTAATTTGAATTGAAAATGATCTGAGATCAAGATGAGTTGTGTGTGTCCTCCTGATACGATCAAGCAAATAAAAGGGAATGGAGGGGGTGTTTCCACCAAAAAATTAGCATATATATGGCCATGGAGGTGGTTTGTGGCGATAATGGGGATTTGTTTGATTTGAGAAATGGCTTTTGCAGTAGAGATTCCAATGAGTAAAGCGCCTTCCAATCCGGGGCCTTGTGTTACAGCACAGGCATTGATCTCGTCAAAAGTTAGTTTAGACTGTTTAAGTGCCTTATGAATGAGGGTATGAATAATCTCAGTGTGCATTCTGGATGCAAGTTCTGGGACAACGCCACCAAATTGTTTATGTGCGTTAATTTGAGAGGCTGTTTCTAAAGCAATGATATCTGATCCGTCTTTTACGAGGGCAATAGATGTTTCATCACAGGATGTTTCAATGGCAAGTATAATCATCTTTTATGCTAGTTTAGCATAGGTGAGAACATGCCGTGTACTGAAATAAATATCGATAAATATCGATGTTTAAACGGCAATAATAATGGGTATATACCGTTTGTTGAGTGTATACCACCTTGACATACGTCTTAATTCTTTTTATTGTAAATTTTGAATGTCCCAGAACTTCAATATCATATATACGCAATTTTCTATGCCGTTCTCGGTATTAACTGTTTGTCAGTTTTCTTACGGTGTTTTTGAAAGGGGGCTTTTCAACGTATATTAACTCTAAAGTGTTAGTCTTTCGACTATAAACCACTCTGTGTTCTTGTGATTTTTTTAGTTGTAACTATATTTTTTGAGAAAGGGGAAATTCAATGTTATTTAAGTTAAATAAGATGCGGATATGGTCATTTTTATTGATTACTTTTATTTCTTTAGGTCTGCTGTTCAATTCTGGGTGCTCTAAACTTCAGGAGTTGGCAGAAGCTGCGATAGAGAAGATTGAAGCCGGTGAAGTTTCTGAACTTTTTGGTTCAGAGTCTTTGGATTCAGAGATTAGGGGGCAAGTTTATTATACGTCTGATACGGGTTCAAACACTGGGGCTTCTTATGCCTCTGTTACTGTGAAGCTTTTGAATTTAAGTGGTGTTTCTGAGAATGAATATTATACAAGCACAGATAGTGACGGCTATTTTACAGTTTTAACGCCGAGTTTGAGTAATTTGTCTGGGGTTACGGTTGAAGTAGGCAAAGGTGGTTTTAAGTCAGCTTCTTACGATATTTCTTTTGGAACTGGGGAACAATATTCGGGTGCTGAGAATCTTATTAGTGTGCGTATTTCCTTAACTGAAGATGAAACGGCTACTGATAGAGGTTCGATACGGGGAACGGTGACTTATCAGGGCGTTATTCCTGTTTCGGGGGCAAAAATTATCGTGAGTGGTGAGAAAGAAGCTACGTCCTATACGAATCAAATGGGTGAATACATTATTACGAATTTAGTTGAAGGGTCTTATTCGGTTACGGTTGAGAGGGATGATTTTGACAAAGCTAACCCTGTCGTAGTTGCATTATCGATGCCAAGTAATATGCAGAAATCCGATCTGAATTTTTCTATTTCACCCACAACTTCAAAACAAGCCGATTATAATATTGAAGGATTGGGTGTCATTTACGCACAATTTATAAAGCCGGGGAATTCGGATGGCTCAGAAAATGCTATGCCACCTTTTATTACACAGGCTAGTGTTCGTTTGATAGATGTGTTAGGGCCAGATGGTAAGGATAAGAAGACCTTTGTTAATCGAAGTGATTTGTCCTTTAAGTTTTTTGGAATCCCTATTGGTGATTATACAGTAGAGGCTGAATTAGTTGTTGATATGAACAAATTTGATACGTCTACTCGTACGTTTATGTTAGAGAATGTTCAACGATTGACGCAACGATATTCGGGTATCCAGTCGAAGCAAGTGCTGCAAGGCGTAGCTCCTGAATTACAAAAGATTATTGTGGAAGAAGATGATTTTGGTTTAGATGATTATGATTTTGGTGGTGATGCATATAGCTTTAATACTATCTATATTGAACAACATGTTAGTATAAGAACTGGGCACCATCATAAGGATGCCAGTAATGCTTACCTTCGCTTTGAAAAGGATGGTAGCATTAAAGATGCAACGGCTGATATTTATGGTAACTTTGGTTTGGAATTGCCCTCTTCAGGGGAATGGACCTTGTCTGTTTGGAAAAGTAAAGATGACTATGATGCTAGCAAACCACATGGTTTTTCTAAAAAGGTTCATATTCCAGATAATATGTATGATTCTTGGGGCTGGTTTGGTGGTGATATTCAATTAAAGGGGTCTCATTCAGATCTTACGATTGATGAGGCTTCAATGAAAGAGATTACTGGTCGGCTTTGGACTCATAGTCATATGGGTCAATCAAAATATACAGGTGATGTGTCAATTAAGTTTGAGTGTATTGATGTTCCAGGTGTTAGTGCAAATGCTACTGTGTCCGAAGGTGAGTTTTCAGTGAAACTTCCCCCTTTGGGTAGGTTTAAACCTATTGTTACTGAAGGTGATGTGGCTATCCAAGATACTTGGATGGAAGTGTTTGTTGATGAGTGGACGTTTCAAACTAATTGGGATATCTACCTTCGTACGAAGGGGCTTAATTTAAAGAGTCAAGTTATTTCAAAATACGGCAATACTAAAGTTGGGGTTGGGGATGCCCTAGTTGAGATACTTAAGGCTGGAGAGGTTGTTGTTTCGGCAAATACAAGTAACTTATATGGTGAAAAGGGTGACTTTTCTGTAGTTATTCCTGAAGAGGCTGGTCGTGACTATCATATCCAAATTTCTAAAGGTAATGATATCGTGACTCTCAAGACACCTTTTTGGATAAAAGAAACTGATCATATGGATCCAAACTGGAATAATTATGATAGTAATTTACGTCATTTGGAGTATATTAAGGTGGATGCCTTAACTTATTTTGGTAACACTTTTGATACTGTTACAGGTAAATTGCAGGCAGGTGGTGATAGTGCTAACGCAGACAAGGTGAAAGGTCCAAACGCGGTAGTAAGGATCCAGTTTGAAGGCACGCCACTTATTGTGACAGGGAACGTGGATGAAAATGGCGAATTTACATTGTCAGATGTTCCCGGTATCGATGGACAAATTGAAGTTTCTGTCACTAAGACGGATGGGTCTACTGTGCATAAAGGACGATCTGAATATACTACTCACCTTGATCATGAGGATGTTAGAGATTTGGAAAATGGGTTTGGCAATTCAAGTAGATTGAACAATGGGCATCATATTTGGATAGAATATTCAGGTTTTACATTATTTGAATGGGAGACATTGCGCACAATGTTTCGCTTTAATCAAAACGATCTGATTGTTCCTGGCGTTAAACTGTCGTTAAAACATACTACTGAGACGGATGGAACGGGTGACCCTATAGAGATTGAGCGTGAATCGGATGATAATGGAAATATTCAAAGTCTTTTTATTCCAAAAGATGGCACGTATGAAGTCTCTATTATTAAAGAGGGGTTTGTTACTCAGAAGGTGTTGGTAGATCAGTCTCTTGAAAAGAGTAATACTTGGGGTGGTTATTATGGCTGGCAGTTAGGGAATACAATAGACTTGAAGGTTGCAACTTCAAGCCGAACAACAACGGAATTAGCCAAAATCTTACCTGTTACGGAGGTTAGTGGTACTGTCACTCAGACCAAGGAGAATTATGCTGACACAGCTGTTGCCTTGTCAGGTGCAACGGTTACGGCTCGAATGGAGTTTGAGAAAGATATTGTATTTTCCGATACTACCGATTCTAATGGAGCCTTTACATTAGAACTTCCTCAAGTTGGCGAGTATTCCATTACAGTGACGGCAGATGGTTATCTTAGAGAAGAACGGCGAGAACACTTCTCTATAGACTCGTCTGAAACGTATTCTTTAGGTGATATTGAATTAGGCTTTAAGCCTTATGAGGATCCTGA
>CAZIOF010000034.1:0-6462 GCA_964540745.1 uncultured Candidatus Marinamargulisbacteria bacterium | reverse complement strand
AAAAATAATGTCCTATTTCCAAAAGGAAAATGAGACTGAATTAAAAGCGCTTGCAAAGAAGCTATAATTAAAAGTGAAAGACTAGTATATTGATAATATTTTTCAGATTGAACACGTAATTATGAAAGGACGTCCCATGCTAAATAAACCCCAAACCTCATCACGATCCGTTAATGGGCAAGAGGTGTCTATTACAACAGGTGTCATGGCAAAGCAAGCCAATGGTTCTATCACATTAAAATGTGGCAACCTTGTATTACTTGCGACTGCTGTCATGTCTAAAAAACCAAAAGAAGGCATTGATTTTTTTCCACTCACTATTGAGTTTGCTGAAAAGATGTATGCGTCTGGAAAGATCCCTGGTGGTTTTTTTAAGCGTGAAGCACGCCCTAGTACAGATGCCACCCTTATCGCTCGTCTCATTGACAGGCCTCTACGCCCCTCCTTCCCAAAAGGTCTCTTTAATGAAATTCAAGTTGTTGTCACAACGCTTTCTTATGACCCAGACATCTCGCACGAAGGCTTAGCTATCACCGCCGCTTCTGCTGCCTTAAGCATTTCAGATATTCCGTTTAATGGTCCTGTTGCTGGGGTCCTTGTTGGACAAATCGACGGTGAGTTTGTTACAAACCCTTCCGTCTCTCAGCTAGAGTCAAGTACGTTAAATATTGTTATCGCTGGAACTAAAGACGCTATTTTAATGGTAGAGGCCGGAGCTCTTGAAGTCTCTGAAGAAACCATTATCAAGGCTATCCAATTTGGTCATGAGGCTATAAAAGAACAGATTTCTCTTCAAGAGGAGCTTGCCAGTACCACTGGAAAAACAAAGGTAGAGGTTGTTCCAGACCCAGGCAACCCAGAACTCGAAACAGCTATTCGAGGATTAATAGGCACCTCTATTGAAGATAATCTTCAATCTGGCGACAAAAAAGAAATCGAAGATTTTCTAGCCAGCCTAGAAGAAAAAGTCATGACCGAGCTTGTGGATGAAGATGCTGATAATAAATCTGAAGTTAAAGCCCGTTACAATGCCATCCAAAAAGAGCTTATTCGACATACAATTATCCAAAAAAAGGTCCGTCCTGATGGCCGACGTTTGGATGAGGTTCGTCCTATTGAGATCGAGCTTGATGTTCTCCCATCAACTCATGGGTCAGCCCTTTTTACACGTGGCGAAACCCAAAGTTTAGGGGTTATTACGCTAGGAACCTCAGATGATGAATAAATGATTGTTGGCTTTCTAGAAACTTACCGTAAACAGTTTATGTTTCACTATAATTTCCCGCCATTCTCTGTGGGTGAAGTAGGCCGACTTTTTACTGGACGGCGTGAATTGGGTCACGGTGCATTAGCAGAACGTGCTCTTGAGAGCATTCTTCCGAAACACGACGATTTCCCTTATACGATTCGGATTGTTTCGGAAATTTGGGAATCAAATGGGTCCTCATCCATGGCATCAGTTTGTTCTGGTACGTTAGGTCTTATGGAATGCGGCGTCCCTATTACGGCTCCTGTTTCAGGCATCGCTATGGGGCTTCTTATTGATGGTGACGACTATTCAATTTTGTCTGATATCCAAGGTCTAGAAGATCATTATGGCGACATGGACTTTAAAGTCGCAGGTACGCCTGACGGTATCACTGCGCTTCAACTGGATATCAAAGTCTCTGGTCTATCTGAAGAAATCTTAACAAAGGCTCTTCAGCAAGCCAAGGAAGGCCGATTACATATTCTGGATACTATGCTGGCCGTTATTGAAAAACCACGAGAGACTCTAAACCCAAATGCGCCTAAAATTGAGTTTGTTTCCATTAATCCTGAAAAGGTTGGCGTTATTATTGGGCCTGGTGGAAAAATGATCAAACGGATCGAAGAAGAGTCTGGCGCCTCTGTTTATGTGACCGATGGGGATGCTGGTAAGGTCTCTATTTCCGGAGGTTCTTCTGAGATTGTCGATAAAGCAAAAGACATGATTGTGTCGCTTGTTCGTGATATCGAAGCCGGCGACATCTTTGATGGAAAGATTACACGTATCACTAATTTTGGTGCGTTTGTTGAAGTCACTCCTGGATAGGAAGGGCTTGTCCATATTTCTGCCTTCTCCAAACGTCGTATTGAACGTCTAGAAGATCTCGTTGAACTAGGACAAGAACTAAAAGTTAAGGTTCGTGAGATTGACCATCAGAAACGGATTAATCTTGTCCCTGTTGAGATGTTTGACTAGCAACACCTATTCTAGAGAGCGGCGTTATCGCCGCTCTCACCGTGAATATCCTCTTATCCGGTATTTAGTTAGCCTCTTTATTCTGACTTTACTACTTCTGACAACACCCTCTGATGCCTCTATCTCTAGTTTAGAAAAAGCCCTTCAGCATGAAATCCAACAACATGGCGGTACCGTAGGATTATTCTTTTATGATATTGAAAGCAAGCAAAGTATCGGGATTAAAGAAACAGAGCTCTTTAATCCGGCCAGTGTGATTAAAATCCCTGTTATGGTGGAATGCTTTCGACAGGTTGAATCAGGGTTACATAGCTTTGAAGATACGACGCGCTTACGTCACGATCATATCTTATCAGGTTCAGGGCAACTTCAATTTCAAAAACCTGGCCAACGCTATTCATTAAAACGGTTATTAGACCAAATGGTAATCCATAGCGATAATACGGCAACAAACATCCTTATCGAATTTCTTGGTATAGACCACATCAATAATACCTTACTAGAGCTAGATCTCGATGATACAATTCTTGGGACGCCTAACTTACTTAACGCAGATGGAATTAATCTCTCTGCTCCCAAGGATATGGCTAAATTGTTGTTAGGGATCTTAACTGGCCGTATTTTATCTAAACAATCCTCCAAGGACATGGTAACGCTCATGAGTAAACAAAAGTACCGCTGGGGAATCCCTTACCATCTTCCAAGCACCCTTAAAATTGCCAATAAGACAGGTACTTTGTCCCAGGTCCGTAATGATTGTGCCATTATCTACTATCCCGAATCACCCTATATCCTCACTATCTTTACTAAAAACATACCAAAAGCTAAAGCCCTCATTGCCCAATTATCTTATCTTGTTTATACCTGGAAAGCCCACCACCCACATCCGTATCCTTAACTTATATCGCCCCGATCGTCGTCATTATTTAGGTTGATTACTTGTCAATAACCCTCTCTAGTACTAAAATAGTGACATTCAAAGCGTTCATTAGTTCAGGGTTCCATCTATACGCTCTTAGCTGATCGAACATAACAATCACTATTTTGAAGGAGGCATATTAGTTATGAAACAACAATTAATAATACTTGGGTTGATTGCATCTACGACATTCAACTATGGTTTTTTTGGAAAAAAAGATGTGGTCGCAAAAGTAGGTTCTGAAGTTGTGACATTAACGGAATTGAATAGTCGACTCAGTAGTTTTCCAGAAGCCTATCGTTCTCAGCTTGATAAGAAAGAAAACAAAGTCAAGGTCCTTAACCAAATGATCGATGAAAAGTTGCTCATCGCTGCTGCAAAAAAGGAAGGCGTTGAACGAAAGTCTAACTATAAAGACCAGTTAAACACCGCCAAGAACCAACTCCTTGTGAACATGCTTCTTGACGAAAAGATTAACCAAAACCTTAATGTGACGGATAAAGATATCCGTAAATTCTATGACGATAACAAATCGTCTTTTGAACCAAAAGAACAGAGACGAGTCAAACATATTCTTGTCCAGGATGAGCAAACAGCTAAAAAATTACGAATTGCTGTTAAAAAAGGAACGTCCTTTGATAAGCTTGCACGTGAAAATTCCATTGATACTGAAACAAAGTCCGCTGGTGGGGATGTGGGTTGGTTTTCAAAGGGTGAATTCTTACCTGCTTTCGAAACAGCTGCTTTTAGCTTGAAGAAAAGTGGCGACCTCTCCCCTATTGTTAAGAGTGATCTCGGTTATCACATTATCCGTTTAGAAGACAAACAGATGCGCCCTGAAGTCGCTTTTGAGCAAATTAAAACACAACTTCGCCAACAAGTTGAATCTCAGAAACGCCGTACACTCACCAACGAATATCTCGAAACACTAAAGGCACGATTTAAAATTACGCGTGACCTTTCCAAGGTTAACTAATCTAACCCGTTATAACTCTAAAGCGCCGCTCACTTATTGAGCGGCGTTTTTGTTATTAAGCTATTATGAGCCCGTCAATTAACACCTTTGCCAAATTAAATTTATGTCTCTGGGTCTCACCACCCGATCACAGTGGCTATCACCCTATCCAGTCCATCTTTCAGACGATTGATCTCCATGATACCTTACATATTAGCCAGGTTTCTGAAAAAGGATGCACACTCCATTGTGACAATAATGCCGTCCCATTAAACCATAAAAATACCCTCATAACGGCCTATAACGCATAGTCGACACGGCTATCTTTTTGAGTGACAATACAGCTCGATAAACGGATCCCCATGGGGGCTGGTTTGGGAGGTGGAAGTAGTAACGCTGCTGGCCTCTTATCTTACCTTAACTCGTTTTGCACCCCTTCTTTTAGTGACCAAGCGCTCATAGATCTCGCCTCAAAGATTGGGGCCGATGTCCCTTATTTTCTTGTTGGCGGGACCGCTTATGTCACAGGTTATGGGGAACAGATAACCCCTTTAAACACCTCTTATAAACAGACTTATTTATTAGTAAAGCCGCGTTGTCATGCCTCAACTGTAGACGTCTATCATCACTTTGATAGCCGACCGCTTCTAAACGTCCCAGATACACCGCCTCGATTAGAGACCCATTAGGGTCAAAACCACCTTCAAGAAAGTGCTTATTCGCTTTACCCAGAAATTGCTGAATTGGCCTCATGTCTCCAAGCCCTCTCTATTGGGCCCGTCGCTATGAGTGGGTCGGGTGCTACGCTCTTTATCGCTGTTAAGTCAGTCACCCAAGCAAACCACTGGCAGACCCTTATCCAAGAACAACGGCCAGATGTTTGGACAACGATAACCCACACGATTCCTGAGGCTTATCACATCGTCACAACACCCACGCACCCATGACAGCCCGTTCCAAAAAAAAACCATTGAACTTTAATGAGCTCTTTAATCTGTTTGATAGTTCGTATACGCCATCACAATTTAGTAAACGACTGGAAACACTATCTGATGAGCAGCTCGTTCAATGGAGCCAGACAACTATCAAAGAATCCAACACATTAGAGGCCCTACTCCTATTACGACGAACCCTTTTTACCCTGTCCCCATCCCGTCTTTCTTATTGGATTGAACAGGTTCCTGAAGCCCTTGTCACCGATCACCGTAAAGGAAATCTTCTTCACCAAGCAGCCTATGATTTACGGTACCGTCTAGACCATCAATTTATGACAAGTCTTCCACAACTAGAGACACTTATCCCCTTGCTTCTAAAAAAAGTACCTACTGCCCTCGATGCCCTATTAGATAATGGCTACTCGCCACTTCATTTGGCTGTCTATTTCAATCTATCTGACTACGTAGACCTACTCCTGAAATCTGGCGCAATATGCGATATCATCTCTCCTGATGGTGAAACCCCTCTACATCATGCCTGCTTCACTGGAAATAAGCCCATGCTTACTCAGCTCCTAAAAGCAAAGGCAGATCCGACTCGATCCACAAACGAAAACCTGAATGCCCTTCATTTTGTCTGTAAACACGGGGACATTCATATGGCCAAACAACTTGTTGATGCTGGTTGTCCTATTAACCTTATCTCTCATACCGACAAGGAAACCCCTCTTGATTGGGCCACTTACTATCAAGAAAATCCAGATCCGCCTCGTCATGCCTATACGGTTCGTCATGATGCGGTGGCCTATGATAGGCTCATCTCCTATCTCAAAACGAAGGGGGCTAAACGCGCCGTCGACTGTGACTGACTTGCCTTAGATGCGTCTATTAGGGCACAATACCATCATGCTATTTCAAGACGCTCAAGATATGCTTAACCATTGGGTCTCACAAAAAGGGGTCCGATATGATCTCACACCCATACGACAGGGCCTAAACGCCTTGGGTAATCCTCATCTCTGCCTACCACCTGTTCTTCACATCGCAGGGACCAATGGAAAAGGCTCCACCCTTGAACATATTGGCCATGTCCTCATGGACCAGGGTGTCACAATAGGAACCTTCAACTCGCCCCATCTGTTTTCCTATTGCGAACGCATTCGATTAAATCACACCCCCATTTCCCAAGAGGCCTTTACACACCTTTTTGAAAAGGTATTCGATACGGCTAACACCTATCATTTAACTGAATTTGAAACACTGACCCTCATGTCCATTCTCTATTTTCAGGACCAAGCGCCAGACATTCTACTCTATGAAACCGGCCTGGGCGGCCGATTAGATGCCACTAATATTCTCACGCCACTGGCAAGCATCTTAACCCCGATTGGTCTCGATCATCAGGCTATTCTAGGAGACTCTATCATTG
>CAZIOF010000033.1:0-2921 GCA_964540745.1 uncultured Candidatus Marinamargulisbacteria bacterium | reverse complement strand
CACATCTCTTGCACGTAACTCAGCGGAATTCCCTGTGACCAGTCCTCTACAAGCTCTTTCTCTGGCCAACGAGTTTTAGCTAGGCGATCGTGTAGATCTTCGAGAACTTCATCTGAAACTGAAATTTGGTAAGGGCTGATGTCCATTTAGCTAACTTACCGCTGCGAAGTAGCTCTCTTAAGCCCGGTTCCGCTTTTTGGTTCGTAGCCGAATGCCGGAATCCAATTCGACTTTTCTGATTCGGATGCTTTCTGGGGTGACTTCGACACATTCGTCGTCAGCTATGAACTCTAAAGCGTGCTCCAGGGACAGGATTCTCGGTGGGCTCAATCGCACAGCGTCGTCAGCGGCGGCAGCGCGAATATTCGTCTGTTTCTTTTCTTTACAGATGTTGACGTCAAGGTCGTCTGGTCGGGGGTTTTCCCCGATCACCATGCCCTGGTACACCGAAACACTTGGGCCTACGAATAATGAACCCCTTTCTTGAATAGCAGAAGCCGCGTAGCCGCTTACCTGCCCTAATCGATCCGCAACTATTGCCCCTGTGTGGCGTGAACGAATGTCACCACTCCACGGAATGTAACTATCAAACACATGGTGCAAGAGGCCGGTGCCTCGTGTTTCGGTTAGGAATTCGGTTCGGAACCCTATTAGGCCACGAGCCGGAATTAGATAGTCAAGGCGAACCCAACCAGTTCCGTGGTTGGTCATTTGTTCGAGGCGACCACGACGTTCACCCAATAGCTGCGTAACCGCTCCCACGTGGTCCTCTGGAATATCGATGGTCACACGTTCAGCGGGTTCGTGTAACGCTCCGTCAACAATTTTGGTGAGGACCTGGGGTTTACCCACTGTTAATTCGAAACCTTCACGGCGCATAATTTCGACCAGGACTGCCAACTGAAGTTCACCTCGACCTTGAATTTCCCAAGCATCTGGCCGGTCCGTGTCGTGGAGTCGCAGGGATACATTCCCGATGAGTTCAGTTTGGAGACGATTCTTGATGAGTCGAGCAGTCATTTTTTTCCCCTCGGTACCTGCGAGGGGCGATGTGTTGATCCCGATTGTCATTGACAGACTTGGTTCATCAACAGTGATGACTGGAAGTGGCGTGGGGGAGAGAGCGTCACTCAGGGTCTCTCCGAGGGTTATTTCTGGGATCCCAGCGACAGCAGCGATCTCGCCCGGCCCGACCTCGTCGACGTCAACTCGATGAAGCCCTTCGGTTGTGTACAGCTCTGTCACTCGTGTTCTTGCAATCGAGCCGTCAACCCGACACCAGGCCACTTCTTCACCTCTTCGTAGACTGCCGTGCAGCACCCGACAAATAGCTATCCGGCCTACGTAGGGGTTTGCGTCGAGAGTCGTTACCCAGGCCTGTAGAGGGTGGTCTGAGATGTAGGTAGGGGAGGGGACCGAGTCGACAAGGACTTCGAAAAGTGCTTCTAGATCTTGTCCCGGGGATTCAAGGCTTGTTGTAGCGGTACCTTTCCGAGCGTCGGTATAAACAATGGGGAAATCGATCTGGTGGTCCTTAGCGTCAAGGTCCAAAAACAGTTCGTAGGTCTCATCAATGACTTCTGAAATTCGACCGTCGGGCCGATCTATCTTGTTGATGACCAGTACCACTGGGAGATCCAGCGCAAGGGCTTTGCGCAAGACGAATCGAGTTTGTGGGAGGGGTCCTTCAGAGGCGTCAACTAAGAGGACGACTCCGTCGACCATGGTGAGGGCCCGCTCCACCTCGCCTCCGAAATCGGCATGACCCGGGGTATCGATGATGTTGATTTTGATTTCATGATCTGCTTGGTTGCGCCATCGCACAGCAGTGTTTTTGGCCAAGATCGTGATGCCCTTTTCTCGTTCGAGGTCCATCGAATCAAGCACACGCTCTTGTACTTCTTCGTTGTCGCGGAAGGCACCTGATTGCCAAAGCATTGCATCAACAAGTGTTGTTTTTCCGTGGTCGACATGAGCGATGATTGCGACGTTACGGAGATCGGCTCGCGTCTCACCAGGTTCGGAAGCAGTCATGGATATCGAATTATCGGGGAGGGGAAAGCACGAAAGGTTAAGTGTGCCAGTAAAGAGCCCGATTGTGGTGTCAGTCGTACACGAACCCGAGTTCAGATGGCGGAGGTAGGGTGCCTCCTATAAAACCATCGGCCCTCAATTGGCGAATGGTGTCTCGGTCTAGGTTCCCGACTTCGGCAAGGACGACGTCGGTGTCTTGATCAAAAAGTGGGGCGTGGCTAGTGGGCCGAGGTCGGTTTCCGTCAACGGTAAAAGGGGATCCGAGATGTCGCATTGGTCCTGTTACCGGGTGGTCGACCACGTCCAATAGATTGGAAAGGGGAAGCTGGCCAGGCGCAGTCCAAGGATCCCAACATATTTGTGCTTTGCCGTCAGCGCTGACTATTTCGTGCACGAGTTCTCGGGCGGTGAAGTTTTCCGCTTGACTAATTAGCTGTGAAATTAGCCCTAGATTTCGATTCTGTTCAGAGGCGACGACTGCCACCCATTGATCTTTGGTGAGAACGAAAGTTGCGAGACCTTCACCGGGTTCGCGATTTCCGAGTCGACCTATGTTGCGACCCTCGAGCGATGCGAGCACTATCGCTTCGCCTGAATGCTGCCACATTGCCTCTTGCTGGCTTAAGTCGATTTCGATACCCCGACCGGTTTGGTCTGCGTGGAAAACTCCAGCTAGAAACGCGTTTGCGGCATGAATACCAGCGGTTGGGTCCGGGAAATAGATATTTGATACTCGAGCTTCTTCGTGTTCGTAGCCTTGACGATGAGCGATTCCGCCCATGGCTTCTATTATCGATCCGTAGCCCACTCCGTCGCTATAGGGGCCGGCAACACCAAACGCCGGCATACGGACAACGACGAATTGAGGGTTAATTTTTTGAAGCGTG
>CAZIOF010000032.1:0-3267 GCA_964540745.1 uncultured Candidatus Marinamargulisbacteria bacterium | reverse complement strand
GAACTCGACCACCGAACCGGGCCAGCCATGGCTGATCACCAGGGGTAAGGCGTCTGGGCTGGGGGATCGTTGATGGATGGCGTGGACCTGCTGGCCATCGATCTCGGTAATGAGGTGGTCGAACGAGTTCAGACGGTCTTCGGCGGCACGCCAGTCGAATCCGCTAGCCCAGTAGTCGGCCAGTTCTTGTATCCAGTCGGCGTCGACCCCGTAATCCCCGCCCACACCCGGGATCCGGTCGGGCCAGCGTGTGGAGGCCAGACGATCCTTCAGGTCGGCGATCTCGTCGTCGCCAACGCCCACGGTGAAGTCATGGACGGTGTCGGACACGGCTCAGGTGTGCTCGACCAGTTCCCGCAACCGGCCCAGGACGCTTGCCGGATCGCCACCCACGGGGCTGACGTTCAGGCTGGTGACACCGGCTTCCTTGTAGGCGGCCAGTCGGTCGACGATGTAGGACTCGTCACCACACAGGGTGGTGTTCTCGATCAACTCGTCGGGCAGTGCAGCCATGGCTTCGTCGCGGTGTCCGCCCAGGTAGGCGTCCTGCACTGCTTCCGCCTCGTCGGCGAATCCGTACTGGCAGCACAGGTCGTTGTAGAAGTTCTTGCCTTTGGCCCCCATGCCGCCGATGTAGAGGGCGGCCATCGGTCGGGCCCACTCCCGGTACTGGGCGGCGTCGTCGCCGATGGCCACCAGTCCACCGGCCACTACGTCTAAGTCACCCAGGGCCGGGTCGCGTCGGGCAAGGCCAGCCTTCACAGCGTCGTCCCAGACTCGGTCCATGCGCTCCGGATACACCATGAACGGCAGCCAACCGTTTGCGGTGGCCGCTGTCTCCTCCACGCTGCGTTCGCCCAGGGAAGCGACATAGATCGGGATGTCCTCTCGCACCGGATGGTTGATGATCTTCAGTACTTTCCCGAGGCCGGTGCCCTCCCCGGGCGACATTGGCAGGGTGAACACCTTGCCGTTGTAGGACAGCGGTTCCCTTTTCCAAGCCATCCGGCAGATCTCGATGATCTCCGATAGGCGGGTCAGTGGCATGGTGTAGGGCACCCCGTGGAATCCTTCGATGACCTGCGGTCCTGAGGCGCCCAGGCCCAGGGTGAAACGACCGCCGGATAGAGCGTCGAGGCCGGCGGCTGTCTGAGCCAGGGCGGCCGGGGTACGGCTGTAGGTGTTGAGGATCCCACTACCCAGGCCCACCATGTCGGTGGTGGCGGCCAGAAAGCCCAGCAGGCTTACCGCGTCGAAGCCGTAGGCCTCGGGGATCCAGATCATGTCGACTCCAGCGGATTCCAGGTTGCGGGCCTGGGTGGCCGCTTCAGCCGGGGCGGTGGCGTAGTTGAGCAGGGTGGTGATACGCATGGGCGGGATCTTCCCATCCGGGACTCTGGACTGCTCAGTCGGCGCCCATTTCTTGCTGTGACGGTGATCTCGGTCTCGGGACCGTTGGGTCATCGGTCACAGAGCGCCCGACATTCCGGCCCGCCTCACCTACCATCGCGTGATGACCCGAGGAGTAAACGGCGATGCCGGACCGCTGATGCCGGTCATCGGATTCGAACCCGCTACCCGAGCCCAGTGGGCGGCCTTGGTGGAGGAGGCCCTCGACGGTCGTTCAGCGGACTCTCTCTCCACTGTTACGGCCGACGGCATTGAACTACCGCCGGTTTACGGACCCGACTATCCCGTAGGGAGAGTTGATCCTTCGGGAATGCCGGGTGGCAGCCCTCACACCCGGGGTGCCATGTCGCCCGGGCCGGTAGACGGGGCGTGGGCCGTACGGGCCCTGGTGGCCGACGCCGGGCCACAGGCTGCCAACGCGACCGCGCTCGACGAACTGGCGCGCGGCTCCACGTCACTGCTCGTCGACCCGATGGCTATCGGCCTTGAGTCGGAGGATGATCTAGCCGAGGTCCTCGACAACGTCTATCTCGAGATGGCCGGTGTTTGGCTGGTACCCGGACCTGAGGCAGGCCGGCCGGCACGCTGGCTGCTTGATTTGTGGGATCGTCGCGGCGTCGCCACACCTAACCGGCAAGGCGGTCTTGGACTGGACCCACTGGGCGTGACCGCTCGTCACGGGACACCCCCAGAATTCAGTAGTGACTTGGCTGTCCTGGCCGCGGCAGTGGCCGATGCGCCGGGGGTTAGGGCGATCACGGTCGACGTCACGCCGTACGCGGAGGCTGGCGCCTCTGAGGCCTGGGAGCTGGCCTGCTCGTTGGCCACTGGGGTGGCCTATCTCCGGTCTCTCACCGACGCCGGACTGGGGCTCGATGACGCCCTGGGTGCCCTCGCCTTCACCTACTCGGCCGACACCGACCAGTTCGCCACTGTTTCCAAACTGCGGGCTGCCCGTCGTCTTTGGGACCGGGTAGCCGAGGTGTGTGGCGCCCCACCGGATCAGAGGGCCCAGGTCCAGCACGCTCTCACCTCGGCGGCCATCCTGCCCCGGACTGACCCGTGGGGCAACCTATTGCGCAACACGGTGGCTACCTTTTCAGCCGCGATCGGCGGAGCCCAGGCGATCACCGTACGACCCTTCGATTCGGCCATCGGCCGCCCGGACGAGTTCGGCCGGCGGACCGCTCGCAACACCCAGTTGCTGCTTACCGAGGAGGGCGGCGTGGCTCGGGTGGTCGACCCGGCAGGTGGTTCCTGGTACGTCGAGGACCTTACCGATCATCTGGCCGAGGCGGCTTGGGAACGATTCCGGTCCCTAGAGTCCGACGGGGGTATTGCCGTCGCCTTGGCCAGTGGACGGATTGCCGCCGAGGTGGAAGCCTCCTGGAAGGTCCGTGAGGCTCGCCGAGCTTCCGGCCAGGAACCGCTCATCGGAGTGAGTATCCATCCTGACCCGGACCAGGCACCGCTGGAGCGGCCGGCTGGTCCGCCGACGCCCTTCGGCCTCATGCCACTGCGTCGCCGGTCGGCGGCCTTCGAAGCCAACCCGCAGGGTCCCGACCTCGACGTTGGGAGCCCGGACTGATGGGCGCTATCCCGGACTTCGCCCACCTCGACTTGGGACGGCCCTCGCCTGAGAACCGAAGCGACTGGGAGCGGCGCCTGGTGGCCTCGGGCCGGACAGTCCAGGACTTGGTTTGGGACACGCCCGAGGGGATTGAAGTCCGACCGGTCTACACGGCATCGGACGGCGAGGGCCTGGAGGTCCTTAACGGCTGGCCGGGTATCGCCCCCTACCTGCGGGGGCCTTACCCGACCATGTATGCCACTCGACCATGGACGATCCGCCAATAC
>CAZIOF010000031.1:0-3105 GCA_964540745.1 uncultured Candidatus Marinamargulisbacteria bacterium | reverse complement strand
AGGCGTTTGATTGAACGTTTAGATCTGAATGCGTTATTAATTACACGATCTGAAAAAGGGATGAGTCTTATCTTAAAATCTGGTCAAAAAGTGGATATTCCTACTAAGGCTAAAGAGGTGTTTGATATTACGGGTGCTGGTGATACGGTAATCGCTATGTTAGCTATTGCACTGGCAAGCGGTTTACCCGTTATTAATTCGGCGTATCTTTCCAATTATGCGGCTGGGGTAGTTGTTGGTAAGGTGGGTACGGCGTGTACGACTCTTGATGCTATTGAATCGGCCATTAAAGATGATATTTTTCTAAAATCAACGACAACAGTTAACGATGTACTATCCACAAAAGTATAAATCTCTTGAAGAGGCCTTAGACGGTCGTCATACCTGGAGAACTCAGGGTTCTAAGGTCGTTTTTACTAACGGCTGTTTTGATTTGTTGCATGCGGGTCATGTCACATATCTTTCACAGGCTAAAGCATTGGGTGATAAGCTTGTTTTAGGGTTGAACTCAGATAAGTCTATCCGGACAATTAAAGGTGACAGTCGCCCTTTAGTGTCATTAGATAATAGAGTGATTTTGTTAGATGCCTTGTCTATGATTGATATGATAGTGTCTTTTGATGAAGCGACACCTGTGGCGCTTATACAGGCACTAAAGCCAGATATTCATGTGAAGGGTGGTGACTATCAGCCTGACGCTTTACCGGAATACCCGGTGGTTAAGCGTTACGGTGGAGAGGTGCGTATTCTTTCCTTTGTGGAGGGGTTGTCTACGACGCGATTGGTAGATAGAATTCGGTCATTACCTGGCACCTGATTCTCGTATGCAGAGTGGGGGGAGTTCGCTAAGGAGTGTGTCTATCCTTTGGTCTTTCTCATCTTTGGCTGTATAGTGCGCTATTAATGAATCAATTTCTTCGATATATTGTCTATTATTGTCTACTTTTGGATGCATGCTTAGGTGAATATTTACTTTTAATAGGAGGAGTTGTGTTAGAGGGGTCTTGCAATTGTATTTAATTTCGTTAGCTATGGATGCTAATGATGATGTTACAGTGTGGGTATCTATGGCCCTATCGAGTTTATCTTTGTAAAAGCTCCAGAAAACGGAGCACAAGTCATTTTTAGAAGCCATTCCGTTGCCTGGTTCTACATGGTGTCGGGGACCGGTTGCTAGTCTAGCACGACTTGTGGTTTCTTCTACTAGTTGGTCTAAGGAATCTTTGTGTGACGCGTGTTCCTCTCTTTCTTTTTGTTGATGTCGTTCTTGTAGAAGCCTTTCTATGGTCGCGCCTAATTTTGGAGAAGGATATGTGTTTATACATGTGCAAATATTGTGAAAGGTTTTGTCATCTGTAGACGGGCTCAATGTTGTCAATTGGCTGCTTAATGTGTCCGATAGATAAGTGTGGTTTTGTTGAGACCACCTTTGGGCAAGGGCGATAAGTTGCTCTAAGGGGCGGGGATTAGAGTGGGTAGCGTCCTGTAATCCTTGCTCGGCTAGGCCATGGAGAAAGACAAGGATTTGTTTTTCAACGAAGGGGGTGATTTCTTTAGGGCAAAGGTTGTTTGTCACTTCGGAAAATAAGGAGAGATATTTTTGTGGGTTGCTTTTCGAATGGATTATCAAGGTTTCTATAAAGCCTATATGGAAGTCCTTTTTTTGTGCGTAGGTCCAACATTGTTGTAACGTGTGGAGAACTGAAATAGGGTCTTCACGTGATTCATCAGTAAAGAGTTGTAGGATATCCGATGGGTTGGGTATTAATGTGGGGTCTAGCAATCCGAGAAATAGTGGATGAAGCGTGATCTTAGGCACGGTTCCGCTTCTCTTAAGTATTGAAAGTTGTTGTTCAGTTTCAGTGGTGATTTGATTCCAGAGCCAGACCAAGCGTGTATTGTGTAGTGTAGGGGTATAGGTCATGTTTTTTACAGTTGTCAGATGTTCCTGGAGTAACAAACCTGTTCCGGGTGTGGATAACCCTTTTTTGTAGCATTCTTCTGTTAGAACATATGTGCAGACTTTTTTTGTAAAGATTGCTTTGAAGCTGGTTGTGTTTTCTATTGTCTCTAGTTGGACGGCACATTGATAGTCTTCGTCTTCCAGCCTTTTTATGATGGCTGTTGCTGTTTCTTTTTTTAGGATACGGTTTTGTTCATGATCATATAGAGATAAGCTGCCAAACGTCAGCTTGTTGTATATCCAGAGAGTAGGGTTATGTTTTGTAGAGAGGTTTTTCCATTGTATAGGTTCAATATTCACAAGATTGGAAAACAAGACATCAATCACTGTTTCATTGCCTCTTGGGTGTTTTACTGTTGCGCCATCTTTATAACCACTTAGTGTTAGTTGTTTTTGTGTTATGGTTAATAAGTCTTTGATAGTGTGGGGTTGTTGAACATGTTGTGCACACATTGCTGTAAGGATATCGAGGGCATGGAGTAGCGGAAACGGTCCCTCATAATGGGTTATGGCATGTACGGCAGATTCTGGTGTATATCTTAGAGGTTGAGGTTCTTGAGAGATCGCTGTGCAACTAATATGCTTATACATGGCATTAGGCTCACTTTCTAAATCTGAAATGGATTTATTGATGACAGACCTAATGATGTCTGCCTACTCCCCAGGACGAAAAATACTAAAGTGGTTCTTGGGGTTTGTAAAGCAGTTTATTTTGTCACATCCTTGTCAAATTTAGGGTTGAATGGTAGTTTTATCTGCACAGTGCGCCTGTAGCTTAACTGGATAGAGCACCTGACTACGGATCAGGAGGTTGGAGATTCGAATTCTTCCAGGCGCGCCATCTATCTATCTTTTATGTGGCCCTTTTTTAATAGAGTTATTTATATATGACTGAGAAACTGAGTGATCAGTTCTGTGCTTGTTTCTCGTAATATGGCGTTATGTTGATTATAGGTTTTGAGTATACTTGGTTTGTTTTTTTCTGTGAGGAGACGGTCTTTTTTTAACCATGTTTGGAGTAATGGTTTTGTAAGTTCGATATGCCCTTGGATGCCGTAGTCACAAGGTCCGTCTTTGATGATCTGATGTTTGATCGTGTTGCTTGTCCCTAATAGTGAGATATCTGTTGAGGATGTGATGTT
>CAZIOF010000030.1:0-7065 GCA_964540745.1 uncultured Candidatus Marinamargulisbacteria bacterium | reverse complement strand
ATGCTACTCAATATTCAAAGAGTTGATATAGGGACACTTTACGCTGCCATGGTCGACACCCTAGAAAGCGCTATCGATACACCAAAACCTGGGGCTGTACGTCGTACAGAACATAAATTAATCGCCCAACTCACCCAAGGTTTGACACACCAGATCAACCAAAAAGACGTTAACTTGCAAGACATGATTGCACTAACCAAGCTCATGAACATCTGTTCACGGGCTGGACAACCCATCACAGCAGAGCGGCATCTCATGGACCTCCCATCAGACAAACCTGCTGAAGGCACTAAAATTACAATGGAAGCGTTCCTTAAAACAGAGCTCCCTTCTAACTTTAATACCCATAATCGAGAGACCATGCTAGCCGAACTAGACCACATCAAAAAAACCGATGACCCCAAGGAAAAAGAAACTTTATTTACTCAATTTCAACAAAACTATGGTTTTACACCAAGGAACATGAGAATCATCAAAACAGCTGTTAATGAAAGTCCAGGCGCTGCGATTTTGGAACATCATAAAAACGATTTTAAAACCATGGGAGAAAAATACAATATTAAAGGTGACCAGCTCACCGCCATCCAAGATGCCCATAATCGGACAGACGTATTCAAAAAGGGACTAAAAAGTGTTGAAACCCAATTGGGAGTCAGCTTTAATTTAGAAGGTTGCCGTTCTATTCTGGAGTGCGCAGATAGCATCATGGATACTGCTTGCCCTGATCTACAAGACAAACTCTTTCCCAAAACTAAAAAAGAGGGGCCACACCAACAACAACTACAAAGTGCTCAAGGCGAGCAACTATTCATCAAAGGCGGAAAAGACGTTGAGAAAAATAAAGCCCTTATCAAAACAAAGCGAGAAGAGCTAGACAGCCTTGATGCAACTGCCCCCAAACGGGCCGAATTAGAAAAAGAACTAGAGACAGCAGAAGCCCAACAGCCCATCCGTGCAAAAATGCTAGTCCAAAACGCCTCCATTAAAAGCCATATGCAGGCAAAACTAGAAAATGAGGCACTTCAAGACGCCACAGGAAAATTCGGAAAGGATCTCTTTAAAGAACTGAGAAAGGTAGGGCTCGACGTTCTGATGGATAGTGTTATAGACAAAATACGCACCCAATTTCCAACAGCCAACTCTGAAGAGATCAAGTCACAATTAATGACAAAATTAAATGATGATAAGACGTACAAGACACTACTCAAAAAGGACAGAGACTTCGACGATAAAGATATGGACGCAATCACTGTGTGCATAAATACAGCCCTAGGTGACGTACTCACAGGCATGGGCGACGCCAAAGCGCGTAACAGGTTCCTCAAGTTGCTCAAAAGGAGGCAAAAAGAGCTGGATGCCATGATCAAAAAGTGTTACGAGCAGTACCTCGTCGTTAAAGATTGGGATGCCCCACCCCACCACATGAATGGGCTAAGCACCGCCATGGAAACACTAGCAGATCGACTAGCTGAAACGTTAAAACCTCGATTAAAGGCACAAGAACAAGACGCCACTAGACTAGAGTTAGAAAGTATTGTTGGCCAAAGAATGCTCGATCACTTTGATGATCAAAAAACAATCGCCCAAGCGGCTCATGAGCAAGCCTCCCAAATCTATGACAAGATGGCAGAGGATTTAGGTATGATTAATCAAGGTGAGTTCCGTATCAATGAACTGAGGGTAAAGTACTCCAAAATATCAGAAAGATTCCCAACAGACCACGCCGGATTCATTAAGCATCTACAAGACAATCCACAGGAGGTTCTTCATAAGTATCTAGGTGAAACGACTATTAAGGACGGAACTGAAGACCTTACAACAACACTACTCCAGAACCGTTTGTCGGACCTGGAGAAACCCGTCGCGTTACCACCCCAATATAAGTACAATTTAAAGAAGCCTGAAGAAAAACAAAAGGCTATGTCTGAAACAAAAGAGCGATTGACAAGTATCCTAAACCGAAGTCCTGATCATGCTTTAGTAGAAAAACTCTGTAATGAAAAAGATAAAACACAACGAGAAGACGTCATAACCAACCTAAAGACATACAGAGAATTAAAAGCTGCTACAGAAAAGCTCCACGCGCTCCAACAAAAGAAACCCGAAGACCAAGCTGCGATAGACACCTTAAAGGCCAAAATAGAAGACTTAGAAACAGAAACAAACACAACCTTGGCGAACGTAAAGGGCAATCTCTTTAGGGATCAAACACCCACTGCCGAACAAGTAGCACTTATCATAAGCTATCTAGAGGCCCCCACTACAGAAGAAGCCCATACAATGAGCTTTATTGGAGTCCAACTATTCCGAACCAATCGATCACCAGACGATGCTTCTCAGGTTGAGGGACAAACAGATGAAAACAAAAACACGCTCAGTTTCATCAAAGAAATGACCCGTCTTCAAGCTCGTCTCAGTGGCGTTAATGAAATTAAGAAAAACGTCCTAAGTGGCGAAAACAGCCTCCTAGAAGCGCCCGTAAACGGAAAGCCCGATGTGAGATTACCTCCTGACAATGTTGAACGACTAACAACACTCATTATCACCGAAACAACAAGAGGGAACCTAGAAGGGGCTCGTGCTATGGTTGACGAACTCAAACGAGAGGACCCTGAAGGCTATCTCAGACTACTTGTTGCCTTGGCACCAGATAAAACAGTGCCAACAACTGAAACCACTATAGGTGGACTAGAAGAACCACCTGCAGCACCTCATGGACTAGATACCCCAGCAACCACTAAGAAAGCAGAAGCCAAAGCCCCAACCCAAGAAGATACGTTGAGACGATGGTTCGAAACCTATGAGCCAGACGACTACTTACCCGTCAAAAACCATCGTAACCTGTTTAAGCAAGTGGTCCTCCACGCCCCTAATCGTGACGAAATGGCTGAACAAATGGAAACCCTTCGCGGCGAAGGCGACGGATCGATTCCAACATCAGAAGAACGGAACCGGGTCATGCACAGCATGAGCTTTAATTTCAAAGGACTGGAACGTGTCTATTTTCATGTCAAACAAACTGAAACAAATGATACCTTTATTGACACACTCAGAACAGATATGACAAAGATGCCCATATCCGAAATTGAAGGCGGAACAATGGACCATGTCCACGCCTTTTCCAACCACCTATCCACAAAGCAAAGTAGCCGATTCAATCAATTAGAGTCAATGGCAGATAAGGCCTTTGAGCAGGCCAATAAAGGAGATAGTATTACTGAAACTATACTATCAATGATCGATACCCTAAGAAGGAACACACAGGAACTTAAAGAACTAGGCCTCTCAGAAGCGGATATTGAGATTATAAACAGTCTAGACCTCAGCCGACTAGACAAACCAGACAAACAGATCCTACAGCTATTTAAGGCCTTAGAGAGCATTGAACAACGCTCAGAAAAGGCACCTCACGCAAAAATCAATAAAGGCAGTATCACCAGTGCAAAAGAAGCCATTGCAGGTATCCTATTAATCGAATGTGGGAACCGAACACTCAATATCCCAAAAGATGACTTAAAAGCCTTTTTCAAAACCTGTCTCGAAACAGCACAACATGATAAAGACTTTAATCCATTCAAAAAAGCACTAGGCAATAAAATCACAACAGACCCAGCCTTTCTCGATGCCTTTATCACCCAAGCCGGATCTCAACTTAACCCATTCATGGCAACAGAGATGATCGCCTCATTCCTCAACAATGCACTCCCTCTTCCCATGAATACAGCGGATTTATTAACCAGTATTCAACAGACCAAAAACTGTAACCACGCAGTCGCCACAGAACTCATCAAACAACTACCATTAGAAGAGCGTACCTCACTCATAAAAGAGTTAGCTACAGATGAAAAAAATCACCCCCTTATCATAGAAATCATGCAATCCCTTCCAGAGAGTCAATACGATCAAACGTTAGCACAATTAAAAGATGACGATATAAAGACGGCAATACAAGACAAATGTGAGGATATTAAGGCATCAAAAGCGACGTACAACAAATATAGTCAAGAAAATGAAACGCGTATCCAAGAAAGTATTGCACATTTAGAGGGGAACCCTCCAAAAACCAGCCTTCAAGAGGATATGCAGGCTATTACCAAAGAGATAGAAGTAGAAGTAGAAGTAGAAGTAGACAAGACAGATACACTAACAACCGCGGATACACTAGCAACCGCGGGAAGAAAACTCACTGCCCTAGCCGCCGTCGCGACCCCAGAAAACCTCGCCGCTGCACTAGACCTACTCATCAGTGACAATACAGACACAACGTTCCTAAATGACTTATTACAGGAATTTCTTTCCCACGGTGGAAACCAAGTCGCCTTCGAGGCCGCGGTAGATATGTCACCGACATTACGGCATACTCTTAAAGAAAACCCTAAGATCCTGGCACTAAACCATCGCGTAACGAACCGACTCACCGCCCGAGAAAAAGCCAGTGACCAACCTACAAGCCTCATCCAATTAGGACGAACACTCGATCTCCCTGAGGCGGTTAAAGACCCCAAAACCAATACATGGAAAAGCGAATTCACCTTTAACCAAAAGGTCCCTGAAGCAAACGCAGACATGACACCCTTAGAGACAAAACCGCCTGCGTATAAAGATGGGTATGAGCACGCGCTACAAACACTCGAAAAAGACCTAACCAAAACGATAACAACCTTAACGCCCACTGATGCAAAACTACTTCTTACCTGTAACGAGAGTGCCCTTGAAGACACAATGGCAGCACTGACACCCCCATTAACTGAGGAACAGAAAACATTGGTTAAAACCAAACGAAAAAGCCTGCCCCCTAAGCTAAAAACATTAACTGATTTTAAAAAACAGCTCCGAAAAGACATTCCAGCGCTAGCTACTCGCTGGGCAACAACAGTGGGGTATGGGGCTCATACACTCCTAACCTGTAAAGACAGTGACCTTGAACATCACATAAAAGACATGACACCAGGTGAGCAAGACACCGTCAGAAATACACGAGAACAGCTCGCCATAAATACATTTTTTGATATCCAGGAAAGAGAAGCCGCTGCAGAAGGAACACTCAATAACGCCATAGCTGAACGTGAGGCATTTAACCAAGAATGGAATGCTGATACTAAAATTGGACTTAATCAAACAGTCAGAATAAGAGGAACCATGTTACGAGATGCAAGCATCATCCCACTAAAAGACAACCTTGACGCCATTGGAAGAGAGCAACTCAAATTCACTCAAACACATAAGAAAGGTATGAGTACCATTCGTCGACACCACGCTATGGCAACACTCAAAGAAGAAAACGAAAAACTTAAAAACGAACAATCAAAACTTAAAAACGAACAACAGGAACTTGAAAAACGTTTAGGTGAAGCCAAGGAAGCTGATCTAACTAAATTAAAGACGTTAGAAGAACAAGACAGCCTTACAAAAGACGAAAAGAAAGAAATGGCAACATTGAATAAACAAAAGGATAGTTTAGAGACCCTTCCAAACCAAATACGATTACTAGAACTGGCCATAGATGATATCACATTAGATCAAGAACGGAACCAGGAACATATGAACGAGGTTAAGACCCCAACAGAAATCTTGATGTCGCCACGACAACGATTCGCTGCCCGCGAAGTAAAACTAGACAGAACACTTGCAGCGTCCGCTCTGACATCTGATGAACAGCAAGAAACAAAACACCTCTGGCTTGCCCAACATATGACCATAGACGGTCTTGATCGCCCCTTTATGAGCGAGACCGGCGACTGGGACCCCTCGATTAAAAGCGCCACGGATCTCCATAACCGACTCGTTGACGCACAATGCACCTTCCCTATGGTAAACCAACGAACTGCTTCGGAGATCAACGGGATTGTCACACTCTGGCAAAACGATTTAAACAACCTCGACGACAAGCAACTCTATACCATGGCCCTGGATAACCCTGACATCCTCTATGACCTACGCGATAAGACAGACGAAAGGGACGAGGTTACTGAAAGAGACCATCGTATTAAAGACATATTACAACAAGCATTAAATGACAACCTTATCCACAAGTTCCAAGGCGAGTTAGTCTTATATGAAAATGCTGTCATAGAACTGATGGCGGATCTCCACAATGAGGCCCCCAAAGATATAGACAAGATGGCCCCCAAAGATATAGACAAGATGGCCAAACTACTCAACACCTTAAGCGAATCACCTATGAGCATGGCCGCCATCTATAACGTCTCTTGTAACGGTATAAAGACACCCATTCCCAGCGAAGCCATCTTTCAGAACCCCCATTTCCAACGATCCAATCCCGTGGCCACACAAACCGCCTTCTTCGCAGAACTCACGGGAAGTGAACGCCCCTACTCCCCTGACGGACAGGTCACCACAACCATATTAGGCAAACTAGATGAAAAGACACGTACTGAGCTCACTGATAGATGCGTCCATGGCGGCACCATGGCACATATATCGGCTCATCTAATAAGCCCAAATGACTGTAAACCCGAAACCAAACTTGTTCATAGCATTATGACCAAACACTTAAGTGCCACACTTAAAGAACTCGGTGTTCTCGATCACTACGGGCATATCACCGATAAGTCGATAAAGCAAAATGACCTAAAAGAAGCACTATTAACCATTTTATCTGAGCTATCCGCCGAGGAGAAAGAGAAAATCGTAGACACAATCGCCGAGACCGTGGCCACGGATATAAAAAAACAACAGAAACGTGCAACAACGACGAAACAGGCCTTTATTGACCAGCTTGAAGACAAACGATCGCTCACTATTCCCGAGGACCAAATTAGGGAACTCAATCTCACAGAAGATGAAAACAAACAGGTAGCGACACTATTCACATCAACGGGACTTAGTATAAACCCTTTTGACAAGAACACATTAGACCAGTTAGACATCCCACAAGATAAAAAAGAAGATCTCTTAACCCTATTACAAGGGATGCTAAGCTACAGCCCGTCCGAACTATCGCGCTTTGAAGAGCTACTCACAAGCAATCCAGAGGCCTTTAAAGAGTATCCCGAACTCTTGGCAGAAGGACTCACCCATCTAGGCTATATCCCTGAACCCAAA
>CAZIOF010000029.1:0-15115 GCA_964540745.1 uncultured Candidatus Marinamargulisbacteria bacterium | reverse complement strand
GCTGCAAAGATCTAGGCGAATGACATAGTGTACGAAAAGAAGGCAGAGATAGCTAGGGTACAGGCTACCCTAAAGACGAGCACGAGGATAGTTAATTTAATTATCGAGACAGATCCTCTACTTCCTTATCAAGAACAGCCTGCGTTTCCTGAGATTGGTAACTCACCTATCGGGAATACAGGTGATGAAAGCTTCAACGTACTTTCTGATGAAGTACTAACTAAGATTGTAGAAGACAAAACGACCGTCGACTCAACTGAAAGGCCCGTCGACTCAACTGAAAGGCCCGTCGGCTCAACTGAAACGACCGTCGACTCAACTGAGACCCGATATGCGGTCCTTCATGACTTACAGAAAGGAAAATCCTTTGAAGAGGCCTGAGGCCTCTTTGAATATGCGCTAATTATTTATAAATTCTTATAATGTATAAAATTATTGATTTTATTATAAACACACTGTACCATAGCGTGATCTAAATGGGATTAAAGATATTTGGTATATTAATAAGCATTATTCTATAAGTAGTTACATTGGCAATATCTAACATTAAAAATAAGGAGATTTATTATGATAGGAGCAGCAAGAGCAGGAGCAGGAGCAAGACAAAAAGCTAATCGCCCTGAACCTGTACAGGTAGATTCACCTGTTAGTACAAGTACGAATAATCCTCCGAATAATAGAAAGAGAAGGGGCCTCTCGCCATCACCTGAACGAAAAAGACCGAGAAACGCAAGTAGCGCAAGTGGTACAAGCAACGCAAGCGGCAATTTACCACCTACCTTATCACCAGCATCACCAGCATCACCAGCATCACCAGCATCACCAGCATCACCAGCACCACCAGTTTCCCCACCCGATTCAACGACTTCTCCACCCGTTAGCATCCCCAGCTCTTCAAGAAAAAGAGCACGTTCTCTGGCCCAGGACTCACCTACAGACGCCCCCCCTACCCTTTCACCAACTTCAGGTACTGAACCAGCCGCGGCTGAACAACCGGCTCAAGCTGCTCAACAAAGAATACGTCAAACTGCACTCATTCCGCAAAGTCCAGTCACCCTGCCTGATAACTCACAAATATCTGTTGAAAACCCTGAAGATCCTCGACATAACGATCTTTTTGCTCCTGGATCCTATTATTCTAATAGGCACCGTAGCGTTCGTATAAAATCAGTCGTCGGAGGATGGGGCCCAAAAAATAAACAAGTCCATGTTAAGAACTCAAGTGAAGACACTGTCTCGTGTTCAAGTTTAGAATTTGCTAAGGAGACGTATCCTGAGTTAGGGGTTCTCTTTGTTGGCAGGGATAAACCACATCGATACTTTGAGAGTCGCTCCCTTCTAAGAAAGACCCTTCAAAGGCCTTATAGATATATAATGCCATCTGGAGAACATCTTTATTTTGAAAACCATGAGATAGCTCAACAATGTTATCCAAGTTCAAGAAAGGTCAATCTACCTGGTGGTAAAATCCATTACTGTTTAGATCCTAAGACAACAGACAAATTGCCAGTAGGATCATTCTATAGCGATGAAGAGGGTAGTCTTCACATAAAATCAGACGTCGGAGGATGGGGCCCAAAAAAGAAACAATTCCACGTTTTAAGGGGGACACTTAACCAGCAACAGAATACATCTTATATAAACAGTCGATTGGCTAGAGAACAGAACCCAGGTTTAGTCCGTTTCTATGCTCGAGGGCTACGCCTAGGCTATGACTCAATTAGTCATCTAAGAGAGGCCTTTCCAAGTACCATCCCATATCAAAATAAATCTGGCATAGAGGTCTATTTTGAAACGCCTCAGATAGCTCAACAAACTTGTTCCAGGGCTATAACCTGTATAGGACCTGAACAATCCACAATAACTTATATCAATGAAGATGCTGCTAGCCGTCAAAAGCCTAATATAGTTTCTTATCAAGATGTGGATGGATCAAGGATATGGTATGATACACTAGAGATAGCTCAAGCAGAGTGTCCTCACAGGAAACAGGGGGACGATGGAGAATTCTATGTCAATAACATGGCTCTATCCACTCAGAAAATAGCCTCTATTATTGATCGGGATATCCCAGGCGTATTAGCAGATTCACGTAGGGAAGTCGACAATAATTTAAGACTTATCACGTCAGATAAGGATCACTTTAAAGCATTTCATAATTATAGGACATGTGATCCAGCCTCCTTTAGGCATATGAGAAGGTCCTACTTTCTTACGACAGAATTTCAACATGTCGTCAAAAGCATCGCCTTCCTTGATTCCTATTTTTTGGCTCCGACCATGTCCCAAAAAGGTCTTGCTTTAGCACAGTATATTCTTCACCAGCAACAACATCAATTTGATCGACATATGTCAGCAATAGGCATACATGAACACTTTGGAGGAATCCTCGAACAACTTCATACAGCCGTTCAAACATTATCGCCACAGTCTGATAGGTCTGATAGGAGAGTATCTAATCGATTTGGAACCCAATCTCTATCTGCTTTAAAAGGACTACGCAAAATCATTTCCGGTGAAGGTCAGATGGGTCACCACAATCAAGATTTTGAACGTTATGTTTCGCAGTCAACACCGCAAGCTAAATTTAAGGCTCAGACTATCATGAAGGTTGATCCCAATCTCGTTACCAGACTCCAAGAGCAATGGGGTCGACATGTTAATCTTGATACTATAGCAAGATTAGAAAGTTATCCCGTAAAAGCGCGTTTGAAAGAAGTCGTTCAGTTACAATCACAGCTACTTAGTCGAGTTGAGGATCAATATTGGCCTGCTATCGAAACAGGGAATTGTCTCGCTATCAACGCATCAATGAAACGCTATGAACCTGGGCGTGCCCACGCTAGCCTTCATAAGGCCACATGTCTAGAGTCCCTGAATTATGAACTCAAATCTGTATTAGCTGATTTTGATCAAGATATTCAGACCCATATAAATTTGATTGAAGGCGGGCAACGATCAGCACCCCATTCAACCGCTGCCCTAGAAGCAAGTCGTCGTATGATTCAATTCTTTAAAAAGTCAAATACCCTTATTAAGCATCTTCAGGATCTTTATAAACGTATTAATGATGATGCTGCTGACAGCTTAAGCCGTCTGGAAAACGACGATCAATAAGGAACTATAGTTATTGAACGAATGTTACCTCATCTTTATAAAGTGCTGTATAGATGAGGTAACTTGTCATGACACGTTGCAAATAGTCTCTTGTCTCTGGGTAACTTAGATGTTCATAAAAGTCTTCCACATGAATAACTTTTCGAGCACCTATCCAACGACTCACTGTCTTGGGGCCTGCATTATAGGCGGCTACTGAAAATGGAAGAATATGGTTAAAACTATTGAGTAACCAAGACAAATAAAAGACCCCACATCGTATATTTGTCTCTGGATCCAATAATGGTAACTTTTTATTCCATCTTAACCCTAATCGTTTGGCTAAATCTATGCCTGTATCAGGCATAAGCTGCATTAATCCCATGGCCCCTGCTGAGGAGACCACATCCTTCTGAAAGAGGCTTTCTTCACGCATAACCGCCATAACAAATAGCGGATCGACCCGATATTTTGTTGCATATTTGGTTACAAGGTCCCAATAAACTAGTGGATAATATAACCGTATCAAGGCAGGTGGACAACTCCCAAATCTAGCCTCTTCTTCAGACATAGAAGACCGAATCGTTCGGATGGCTAATTCAGGTTCGTTGAACCGGTAATGTAAATAGGCCTTGGCAAACACTATCCATAATTCAGGCTTAGATTCGTCCTCAAACTTAAAGATTAAGTCTTCTAACGCTTCCCGACCATATCCCATTTTGTATAGGCGAAAATAATCACGAAAGCCCTTATGTTGTCCTTCACGTAATTGTCGCCCTTTTTGTGTTTCAAAATCAGAGTTTGTGATACGATCTAACATATTTTTTGCATAATAAGAGATAGGTAAAAATGAGAGTGATCGTGTAAAAAGTGTCTCTGGCTTTACTATTTGGTCTTTTTGGGAAAAGACACGTTGATACCAATCAAGAACAATATCCTTTGACTTAGGCATAGATTTCCATACCGTATCAAATGCTATCTTAAGTTCAGGATAAGTCTCACTTTCGGTCTTCTTTAGTAAGTTATTACTCTTTTCATCCCATTGATATCGTTTGTAATAGTCTGTTCGCTTATAATATAGCTTGAAGTTTTTTAAAATAGGTTTGAACTCTTTTGACTCTCCCATGATCCGAGAATATTGCGCTAAATGATAATAGATATCAGGATCGTATTTCCCCCTATGTGAGTTTCTCAAGGCCTGTAAAAAGTGTTTCTTTGCACGGCCATAGCGGCCCGCTTGATGGTAGCATAATCCTGTTTGATAAAAGACACGATATTTTTGTTCACGCGAGTTTTCGAATACCAAAACCTTTTGTAATGCAGGAATCGCATTCCCTAATTGATAACGTTTATAGTAAGTTTGACCTAAAATAAAAAATACATCCGGCATTAACCTAAAGTTAGGAAAATGGGTGGCAATATAATTGGCTTCCTTATAAATCTTATCGTAAAGTCGTTGATTATATAGATTCTCTAAATATTCAAAATGGTCATAAGCGGTTACCAGTATATCGGATAAGGGGATTTTTGTTTGAAACGTTTGGTTAAGTTTCTTCCATAAGTGTTCGCCGCTATCTGATTCAGGATAATGTTTAATGAGATCGCTGTAATATGCTAAAACACCATCTAAATCCCGTTGCTGCAAAGCTATTTTAATGGCTAGAATACGCGCTCTCGGGTTTGTTATCCGATCATTATACCGTGACCTAACAATACGGCTAACTTGAGACTTGGCCTTCTCTAATGCGCCCTTTTTATCATAGTATGCTGCATAAGCTAGAAGTGACTGATTAATTAAATAAGGCGATCGTACGGATTGAAAAAGTAATCGATAAGCCTCTTCCGAGTCCTTAATATTATCAGCTGTTAAAGCCCTCTTGATCTCATGATAAATAATATAGTTATTGATCATGGGATTATCCCCACCTGTTAACCACGTCTCAAACGATGGAACAGGCCCCATCTCTGATTCAATATTGAGTTTTAAGATTGAAATGTCGTCATCACGTTCAAGCCCATATTTAGCAATACGATTTAAGGCTTTGCCTCTATCACCTTGATAAAATGCTTGTAAGACGTTAGTCTCTTGTTCAGATAGTTTTAAGCTTGAAAAGGGAGATACCCATCCCGATGAAGCGCCCAAGCTTGGACAAAACAAACAATAAATAATACTACAAATAACCCCTAAATATGCGCTAACTTTCACAGGTTAAATCCCTCTTAAGTTAATGTTTAAAGTGCCTCACTCCTGAAAATAACATAGCCACATTGCTCTCATCACAACAGGCTATGGATTCATCATCACGTTTTGAACCGCCTGGTTGAATAAAGGCTGACACACCCGCTTTTATCCCTAACTCGACCGAGTCTTTAAATGGGAAAAAAGCATCTGAAGCAACAACAGCGCCTTTTGTTTTTCCTTGCGCCTTTTTGAGTGCTATCTCCATAGCCTCAACCCGACTCATCTGTCCTGCTCCAACACCAACGGCACATCCATCTTTCACTATTACAATAGCATTTGATTTCACGTGTCGAATAATATTAAACGCAAAAAGAAGGTCGTCTATTTCGGTTTGAGAGGGTTTTTTCTGTGATACACAATTTAAATTAGCTTCTTTTGAAATGGCATTATCTTCTGTCTGCATCAAACACCCCCCAACAACAAATCGGAATTGCTTTCTATCTTTTTGGTCAAAAAATTGGTCTAACGATAATAGTCGAATAGATGGTTTTTGGGTGAGTATACGAATAGCCTCATCACTATAGCCAGGTGCAATAATAACTTCAACAAATGTTTTTGCTATTTCCTCTGCTGTTTCAGCATCTACCACCTTATTCAACCCTACAATTGACCCAAAGGCAGATACCGGGTCAGCCGCATGAGCCCGTCGGTAAGCCTCGACTATACTGGCCCCTACAGCTGCACCACAGGGATTTGTATGTTTAATAATTGCTGCTGCTGGTTGCTCAATTGATTTTACTATCTGCCATGCGGCCTCTGTATCAATAATATTATTGTAGGATAACGCTTTGCCATGGTGTTGGGTTACACCAGGCAATCCCTTCTCACCAATAATCTTATAAAAAGCGGCTGTTTGGTGTGGATTCTCACCATAACGTAAATCTGATACTTTCTCGAATTTAGGGGCAACTATTTTTGGATAGCTCCCGTTTGTTTTACGTAGATTTTGAGATAGATATGTAGCTATCATGGCATCGTAACGTGCCGTATGTTCAAAAGCTTCGCAAGCTAAATCCTCTTTTAAGGATGCCGATAATTGGCCTTGGTTTTCTTCAAGTTCTTTAATAACCGTCTCATACTTTTCGGGATTAACTAACACCCCTACTGAACGGAAATTTTTAGCTGCAGATCGGAGCATGGAGGGGCCTCCAATATCGATATTTTCAATGGCCTCCTCTAAAGTAACGCCTTCTTTCTCAATGGTTTGCTGAAAGGGATATAAATTAACAACAACCAAGTCTATTAGCCCTAATTGGTGGTCTTTACACGTGGCCATATGCTCAGCATTATCGCGCAAGGCTAATAGCCCTGCATGAATCTTTGGATGCAATGTTTTAACACGTCCATCTAACATCTCTGGAAAACCTGTTACGTCTTCTATGGCAATAACAGAAACACCGCTATCCTTAAGGGCTTTATAGGTTCCTCCTGTGGACACAATTTCATAGCCCAGAGATACTAATTTTTGAGAGAATTCCACAATCCCTCGTTTATCTGACACACTAATTAATGCTCTCATCTGATTACTCCTTGTTTTGTCTCGTCATTTTGGCCTAAAATTTCAACGACTCGATTCTTAACCTGTAGTCGTCCTTCTGCATAAAGCTGAACTGCTTTTGGATAACTATGATGTTCTTTAACTAAAATACGTTCACTTAAACAGGATTCTGTATCTCCTGCTAAAACAGGGACCGCCTCTTGCAAGATAATAGGCCCCCCATCCAAAGATTCATCAACAAAATGAACTGTACACCCCGATGTCTTTACCCCATACTCAAGGGCTTGCTTTTGGGCATTTAACCCCTTAAACGCTGGTAACAAGCTGGGATGGATATTCATAATAGATGTCTGATATTCCGATAAAAGAGTCGGCCCTAATAATTTCATATAACCTGCAAGAAGCACTAGTGTGACACCACTCGCCCTCAACTCATCTAATATTGCCCTCTCATAGGCCTGTTTTGAGTCAAAATCGGAGTGTTGTATAGCAACCGTTTTCAATCCCATATCTGATGCCTTTTTAAGGCCTTCTGCACGGGGATTAGAGCTAATAACAACGGCTATTTCCCAAGTAGGTATCGATTGCTTCTTCTGTGCGTCTGCCAAAGCCACCATGTTGGACCCACGCCCAGAAATAAGAATCCCGCATTTACAACTAGTCAAGCGTCACACTTCCCGTCCCTGAAGATACGGTTCCAATCTGATAAAGAGTATCTGTCTCCGGTATATCATCTGATGAGATTAATACCATACCAACCCCCATATTAAAGACCTTATACATCTCATCGTCACTTACCTGACCTATGTCCTGTATGGATTTAAAAATAGCAGGCGTTTGAATGGCTTTTTTTGATAAGCTAATCCCCACATTCTGAGGTAATATACGTTCAATATTTTCAGCTAATCCACCCCCTGTAATATGGGCAACTCCTGTGAGTTGATAGCGTTTTTGATAGTCCAACACCTCTTTTACATAAATACGGGTTGGCTCCAAAATAGTTGTAGGCGCTATCTGATGTTGGTTACAAATCTCTTTAGTTAAAACCTTTCGTACCAACGAATACCCATTACTATGGATACCCGACGATGGAAGCGCGTAGACCTTATCTCCAGACGTAATTGCCTTTCCATCGATAATGGCGCTCTTTTCAACAATCCCTACTGAAAAGCCGGCTAAATCAAAATCGCCCGTTTTATAGACATCTCCCATTTCAGCCATCTCGCCACCAATAAGTGCACAACCTGATTGTAAGCAACCTGTTGTCATCCCACTCACAAGTTGATCCATAATCGTTGGAACGGTCTTGTGACACGCAATATAATCTAAAAAGAATAGCGGCGCCGCACCTGTACAGATAAGATCATTAACACACATGGCCACTAAATCAATCCCAACCGTATCATAAATACCATAGTCGATGGCACATTTCACTTTCGTACCCACACCATCTGTACAGGATACAAGTATGGGTTCTTTATATCCTGAAGGTAATGCATGAAGTGCTGCAAAACCACCTAAGTTTTGTAACACATGGGGTGTAAATGTTTGCTTTACCTTATCCTTAATTAAGGAGACGGCCTTATTTCCTGCGTCTATATCTACACCTGCTGTTTTATAATCCATTTTTTTCTCCTAAAGCGTCCAAATACCCTTGTAAAATAAATGCAGCAGCCATACTATCTACTACTTTTTTTCTCTTTTTTCGACTCACATCTGCCGCAATTAAGTGTTTTGTAACGGCAACAGTGGAAAATCGTTCATCCCAAAAAATAATCGTTAACGAAAGCTCTGCACTCAATGTTTCAGCAAAATCTCGTACTTCCTTGGCTTTAAGACTATCGCCACCTTCTCTATTTTTAGGAAGACCTACAACACATTCATTAACGGTATACTCGTCTATTTTTTCCTGTAGTGCGTCCAGTAGTTTACCATCGTTTGGAAGATATAATAAAGGCTGTGCCGTCATATTAAAGGGATCAGAAATAGCTAACCCTATACGTTTCTCACCATAATCCAGCCCAATAATCCTATTCATAAATCCTTAACCAAGAATGCTCTGTAACGCTTCTTCAATTTTTACTAAGGCATCCTGAATTTTATTAGGATCTACTCCACCCGCCTGAGCAACATCTGGACGACCACCACCACCGCCGCCGGCAATTTCCGTTAATTGCTTAATAATGGCCGGTGCCGACACAGAATTCTGAACAATAGCTGATGCTAACTTCACTAGAAAATAACCCTTATTTTCTTTTTCGGCGCCCATAATAATAATCATATTGTCGTATTTCCCCATCAGATCCTCTGATAATGTCCTTAACCCCTCTAAGTCCACATTATCCACCTTATGGCAAAAAATTGAATAGGCTGTATTTGAAAATGGTTTCACATATTTTTCAAGGGTTTCTAACTGATCCTTTGCATGCCCCTTACTCTGCTTTTGGATACGTTTTTCCAAGGTTTTTATAGCTAATAAAACCTCTTTTTCTCGCTGAGTAAGTGTTCTAAGGGATAGCCCTTGAAGATCCCCTAAGGCCTTATACACAAGACTGTCTGGACCACTACCAGTGTCCTCTATTAACTGATTTAGACGATTTAATTTAGGCCCCAATTGCTTTATTTTAGATTTAATCTGACGTGCTTCATAACGATTTACGTTATCAGTACCTGCAATGGCTTCTATTCGTCGTGTTCCTGCCGAAATGGCCGCTTCTGAAATAATACGAAACTGCTCTACATCTTTTGTGTTCACCACATGAGTCCCCCCACATAGTTCACGTGAAAACGAGTCAATATCAACCACCCTTACTCGGTCTTCATACTTCTCTCCAAAGAGGGCCATAATGCCAGATGCTTTGGCTTTATCCAAATCCATATCATAGGTGGTAACCTTTAGAGCAGATTCAATAGCATCATTAACCTTATCTTCCACCTTCTTAAGGTCACTCTTTGATAGACTTGAAAAATGAGAAAAATCAAACCGTAATCGATCGGTATCTACTAAACTTCCTGCCTGATGAACATGATCGCCGATCACATCACGCAATGCCGCTTGCAGCAAATGTGTTACAGTATGGTGGCGTGCCATCATCACTTTTTCTATCGGATCACTAATAAGTCTTGCTTCACCACCTCGTGCCTTATCTGTATATTGAGAGAAATGAAGCGGAATTGGCGTATCTATTACAGCTGAGAAGCCCTCTTGTTTTGAGGCTATTACTTGTTTTGAGACCATGGCTTTTTTTGTTGCTTCTCGTGACCGCGATCGTTGCTTATTTAATAAGATGTCTACAGCCACCATATCAATGCGCAACCCCTGCTCAGTGGCCATAACCTGTGTTAAATCTAAGGGAAAACCAAACGTATCATATAATCTAAATGCATCATCTGGTTGAATCTCAGTTTGGTTCGAGGCCTTAACAGACGCTACAATCTTATCAAATAACGCAATCCCGCCCTCTAAGGTCTTCAAGAAACTTTTTTCTTCAGCTTTTATAACAGACTGAATAAACGCTGAACGCTCAGCAATATGGGGATATATGCCCCCCATTTTATCAACAAGTGCGGGTACTAACTTATAAATGATTGGCGTTGCTTTTTGTCCAGCACGTTCTTGTAACATACACGCGTAGCGTAGCGCTCGCCGTAACAAACGCCTTAACACATACCCTCGTCCTTCATTTGACGGCATTACATTGTCAGCTATAGCGAAAGTTAATGTTCGAACATGATCCGCACAAACACGATGCGCCATGCCATTTTCGTCAGTGGAATATCTGGTCTTCGTCAACTCACACACAGCTTCAATAAGAGGGCTAAATAAGTCTGTTTGATAAGCAGACGGAACTCCTTGCAAGTAAGATACCAATCGTTCCAAACCTGCACCTGTATCCACATGTTTATTAGGCAAGTCTTCTAATCGACCGTCTTCGCACCTGTTGTATTGAATAAAAACCAAATTCCATAATTCGACATAGCGTTCATTCTCGCCATTAACACCTAAAACAGGGTCTTTAGCCGTCTCTAAATCCGATGGGCCTTCTGATAAATCTACGTGAATTTCAGAACAGGGGCCACAAGGACCTACTTCGCCCATTTCCCAAAAGTTATCCTTTTTCCCAAATCTAAAAATATGCTTAGGGTTTATAGATGTCTCAGAGATCCAAAGTTGCTCACTTTCATCATCGTCTTCATAAACAGAGACATAGAGGCGTTCTTCAGGAATATGAAAAACCGTGGTAAATAATTCCCAAGCCCAGGTAATAGATTCTTTTTTATAATAATCACCAAATGACCAATTACCCAACATCTCAAACAATGTTAAGTGAGTCCCATCACGCCCGACCTCTTCCAAATCATTATGTTTTCCTGAAACGCGGATACATAATTGCGAATTTACAGCACGATTATAATCACGCTTGCCTTCCCCCAAAAAAACATCCTTAAATTGGTTCATTCCTGCATTAATGAATAGCAGGGTAGGATCATCTTGTGGCACAACCGGACTTGGTGTAGCAATCGTATGACCACGTTCTTGAAAAAAAGCCGTATAAGCCTTCCTAACTTGCTCACTTGTCCAAGTGCTAGGCACGAGATGACTTTCTTTTCCTTGGGAATCGTTTAATTAAATCCAACCAGGATTTAAGATCGGTTATAAGTTCAACCCTGTTAAGTAGTTTTCTAACCGTCATCATTGTCCGGATTGCCTCTATAAGAAGATATCCTGACAGGAAAAGAATGACTAGAAGCCCAAACCAAAAAAAGACCTTTATAACAGATATCATTTCCATACTTGTTACTTCCACTTTAATCTAAATATTTTGGCATCACTTAAGCTGAGGCCTCATTTACTGAATCTATTTTTTTTTCCTCAAGAATCGTATTAATCTTTTCAAATCCATGATCTATGGCTTCTAACGTTTTTGCAATAAGTACTTCTGTTTTTTCTTTACCCTCTTTTATAATATCTTCGTTCTCATCTTTCATTTGACCTAGTTTCTGACGTGTTTCGACGCCTGAAGCCGGTGCAAAAAGAAGCGCAAGTATACCACCCAAAAGTGCGCCAAAACAGAATCCTTCAAAAAAATGTGATGATCGTGACATTCTAACTTCCTCCAAATCTTGAACACTATCACTAAATAGAATCGTGCCTATTATATCTTAGGCACGATTCTCCTGTCTATTAACTCTAAATACCCTTACACGCGATCTTAAACTTATCTCGAAGCCAGACACAACCTTGATCCTGAGACGACACCTCATGCCATATGAGTTTAATATTATCGGCTGGAATGTCTAATGGACATGGCAAAATTTTCACCGGCAAATTAGATAATAGTTTATATTCCCGCTCTGAAGCCAAGTAAACCATATCAGATTCAGCAATGATAAACATCGATACGAGATAATGAGGGTTAATAAAGCCTAGGGTTGGCTTTTTACCCATTATCTCAAGAAACGTGACTGCTGGCCCTATCGCCCCAGAGGCTTTTGATACCAGAATATGTTTTAAATCAGCAAATTGCTGTACTGTCATTTTATTTTTAATTGTTGGGTGATCTTTACGAACAACAACCTTATAGGCATCTGTAAACAGAATCTCTTGATGATAAGGATGTTCTAAATTTCGCTTAATATGATACGCCATCATTAAATCAATATTTCGAGAGACCAAATCTTCAACCCTGTTATTGGCTAACTCAACAATTTCAACTTGGACATTAGGCGCTTCTTTATTAATTAGTTTTAGTAGTTTTGGCATTACAAGCAAGCTTAAATAGTCATTTGTTGCAATCGTGAATCGGCGTCGCGATTTTTTTGGGTCAAATGGACTTTGATTTGCTAATGTAGCATCTAACCGTTTTAGTATAGGAAATACCTGTTTGGATAATTCCATGGATTTCGTTGTTGGAACAAGCCCTCCTGGCCCTCTAACAAACAAGGGATCATCAAATAATTTTCTTAACTCCGCCAAAATATGACTCATAGCTGGCTGTGTTAATTGAGCCCTTAATGCTGCTCGACTTACACTTAACTCATTCATCAATGTCCTAAAATGAACCAGTAAATTCAAATTTACTTCACGAATATCCATAATAAAATAACCTTCTTTCTAACCGGGATAGATTGTATTAGATTTTATTATAATTCATCTTTACTTTTTTTTCCATTACCTTTCTTTATCGCTTATTTTTTTTATATTTAAGACATATATACCCACCCACTACTTAGTCACATTTAAGTTAGATACCGCCCCCATTTTTTACCACAAATACTCTTAACAACCCTAACGCTCTATACTATACTTCACTGCTATGGACAAAGAGACCTTTACAGCAAATAGTGCAGACGATAGTCACTTAACAGATCAACCCGTTTATACCGTTAGTCAACTTAATAATGACCTCTCTTTTTTAATCGAAAACTTTGAGCCCTTCCAATCGATCTCTATCATTGGTGAACTTCGGAATCTTAAATACTATGAAAAGGGGAATCAGCTCTATTTTTCTCTCATTGATAATGCATCTCAATTAAGCTGTGTGATTTATTCCGACGGATTGAAACGTCTTCCTTTTTCACCCGAAAATGGCCATTCTGTCATTATTAAAGGACGGCTTAAACATTTTCGTAAACGGGGACAATATTGTCTTCACGTTCATTACATGGCACCCAAGGGAGATGGCTCGCTTTCGAAAGCATTTGATCTGCTCAAAAACAAGCTTTTGAAAGAAGGTCTTTTTGACACCTCAAAAAAAAAGCGCCTCCCGCCATACCCAAATAAAGTGGGAGTTATTACCAGCTCTTCTTCTGCCGCTTTAGCTGATTTCCTAAAAATCAAACAGACGTTAGTTCCTCACCTACCCATAACCTTGTACCCCGCCACCATGCAAGGTGAAACAGCGTCAAACAGCATTAGAACAGCTCTAACCATTGCGCTCGAACACAATAGACCTGATATTATTGTCATTCTAAGAGGCGGCGGCTCATCTGAAGATCTTGCCTGTTTTAATGATGAACAATTAGTCCGGCATATTGCTGGGTACCCTATTCCAACCATTACCGCTATTGGCCATGAGACTGATTTCAGCTTATCAGATGCCGCAGCTGATCTATCTGCCCCAACTCCCTCAGCCGCATCACAAGCAATCGCTACAAATTTTACGCATTTTAAAACAACGTTCCCTAATCGACTGAAACATCTCCATAGTCAATTAAGAACAAGGATCTCTTCTCAACAAGAAACACTTACCCATCAACTCAAGTGTATTATTCATACTATATACGCTAAACGTGAGAAACGGACGCTTCTTGTCGCCACTATCCAACAACGTTTAGCTCTTGGAAATCCCTTGCATAAATTAACACAAGGCTATAGTATATGTAGGCTAAAAAAAGAAGGTGCTATCCTAAAATCTACTGGTGATATTACACTAGGGGATGTTATCATAACCCAGCTCAAAGACGGTACTTTTGAGTCGTCCGTAAACAGCCTAATGAAGAACTAACAATGAGCATTGAAACACAGTTACATTCTTTAGATGATTTACTTAACCAACTGGAAGATAAGCAGTTGGACATTGATCGTTCTGTTGAGCTCTATGGAAAAGCTGTTAAACTTGCCGATAAAACATTTAAAGCGCTTGATAAGCTTGAGACAAAGCTGTCTGTAATTGATACGGTTTCTAACGACTTAATCAAAAAAAAGATGATTCCCATTAAACAGGATTAATAGATGAATAAAACAACGACATTACCCAATACGACAACCTCTGACTTTCAACACTTTCAGTCATACTATAAACCCTTAATTAACGATAGACTTCTTTCTTACTTTGATTCTAGCCTATTGGATAACCGAGTACGATTACAGGATGCTATTCACTATAGTCTTTCTGCACAAGGTAAACGAATACGACCTTTATTATGTATTGCTTCGTGTCAGCTTTTTCAAGACGCTATCGATTGCATCATGCCCATTGCTTGTGCTATTGAGCTTGTTCATACCTACTCCCTTATTCATGATGACTTACCTGCAATGGATAATGATGATTATCGACGTGGTCAATTGACGTGTCATAAAAAATTCGGTGAGGGACTCGCTGTACTTGCGGGTGACACCTTGAACTCTTTTGCCTTTGAACTCATTGCAAATGAGCTCCCTCAATTTTATTCTGATTCAAAAGTTATTCTTGCTATTCAAGCTTTAAGCCGAAGTTTTGGCTTAAAGGGAATGGCTGGTGGCCAGGCACTGGACCTTTACCCTGATTGTAATCCGG
>CAZIOF010000028.1:0-5411 GCA_964540745.1 uncultured Candidatus Marinamargulisbacteria bacterium | reverse complement strand
CACGAAACGAAATGGATAAAATCTACAAAAGATTTTACATCAAAAATTGAACAGCTCTTTGCTATAGCAGAACGCTATGATACACCCGAAAAGACAGACGTAGCTAAAGAACATATTACAAAGCTCGTTTTCCGTGTTAATGCAAATATCATCTGGTCTGAAATGAGCCCTCTCTATAAATTCGGTTTTGACAATAAGACTAGAAAGTTTGTGCCGGAAAGGATACCACAATCACATTTACTGAAAGACGCATCAGCCCACACAAGTTCACCACTATCCACACTGCTTATGAACGTAAGATCCGAAAACGAAGAGACTGTAAAACGTACTATAAGCGTTTTCCTAGAGGCCAGGGGCGATCTGAATGATAGCAATATATTTGGCGATACGCCTCTACATGTGGCGGCACAATATGGAAATTTAGATGCTGTACAAGTACTTCTAGACACGAAAGCAAATCCGAATATTGAAAATGAAAAGGGCTTCACCCCGCTGGATAAGGCGATACATGCAGGTCACAAAGATGTCTGTCGCTTGTTATTATCGTTATCGGATGAACCATCCATCACTCTCAACGTACGCCCAGACGACTGGGCCAGGGTACACAAAATTGGGTGAACAACACAGTATTCAGGAGCCCCACGCCCCTGATTGTGATTTCCAAACACCACCAATCATGAATTTCACTAAATAAGATGATAGAGACGTTATCCGACGGTAATTAGAAAAAATAAGACTATAAGATGACTACGACTAAAATCATAAACAACAGAATACACTTCTACAGGGTGGGCTTTATGTTATATCCCTGTGGCAAAATCTATGCCTCATAAATCATGAATACCAGCTTAATCATATACTATCTGATGCAAGGCTTAGGCCTTACTATCGCTATATTATTTGTATAAATAATTAGAACATTAAAATAAAAGAATAAAATACGCCTATTTTGAGTTAATAGGAATATAACTTTGATATAAAAATCTACGTGAGAAAGACATTAAAACCATCCTCCTCCTCAATTTTAGTTGGCATGAAACTTGCACTTAGTTCTCCGTCATATAAATTATTACTTAGTGTAAATGAGGAGATTAAGGATGAAAAAATTTATTGCTTGTTCAAAATATTATCCAAACAAACAACTTCAACAAGATTTAGACATCGCACTACATGATGCCGTAGAATCTGAAGATACGGTGGCCGTTATGACACTTCTCACCGCTGGAGCCAATGTAAATATTATAAATCAATACGGGGAAGCGCCCCTTCATATAGCGGTAAAACATGGCTTTATAGACATAGTGAAACACCTTCTCGCTCATCATGCTCATGTAAATACCGCCGTCACTAAAGGTTTATTTGAAGGGTATACACCACTTCATTTCGCAGCAAGCCATGGCGATATCTGCCTGGTAAAAATACTTCTGGCTGCCAAGACTAAAGTAAACACTATTCTCGTTAAAGGTCCATTTGAAGGCGAAACTCCTCTAGATGGCGCCACAAGGGGTAATTATACGGAGATTATCACTTTACTAAATGCTTATATACAACACACACATCACGTCTTTGATCAAGAAAACAAAGATACACCTCCTTTGTAGACGCACCGCTACAATCCGGGGCCAAGATTGATAATTTTAATGACTATAGCCAACTATTAGCGAGAACAAACGTGGCATATCGTTACTTTATTGACACTCAGTGCCGTCTCAAGAACCATCGTGTATATCATATATTTTTAATTTGCATTGCCGATTTATCCATGGTAAAATTCTTCGAATTAAGTTATATCTAATATTATTTATTTATATACTTTAAAAAAAACAAGAGACCCTCATGAATAAACACTTAGCATACAACCCAAAACCTTCTACTCATTATGAGCCATGGAATAGAGATATTTTTGTTAATGCATTGTTCTTTCTGGGAGGCGCTGTCACTTGTACTGGGCTTTATTCGTTATTCCTGCATGGGTTCACTGTTAATCTAGCATCAAGCCCATTACCTACCTGCGGGGCACCTTCTGAAGGCGAGGCCATGTTTCCCACATCCCCCATCTATCCTTGTGCCTTAGAAACTATCTCAACAGCAACATTGAGTCCCCCTGTCGTAACACCCCCTCTTACTACTGAAGAAAAGAGGTCCTTACTATCCGATCTAGAAGACTTAAATTAACGAGTTTCTTAAAGAAAATTATAACAACATATCCATAGGAGTCATTAATTATGCACACAGTAAAACCAGCAAAAACAACCCCAACCCTCTTTCCTGTCAAAGGAATTCAGAAAGGAGACGTAAGAACAAAACTTACTGAGAAGTTACTATCCGCTTCTAAATCGGGACGTACAGGGGCGGTTAAAAAATTAGTTATGGAAGGGGCAAATATAAATGGAACCAATGTTAGTGGGGAAACACCACTTATGTGGGCAGCTATAAACAATCAGCCTGAGGACGTCAAATTCTTAGTAGAAAAGGGCGCTAATTTAGATGCTAGAGATAAGGTTAAATGGACAGCTCTTATGTGGGCTGCTATGTATAAACATATAGGAATAGTTCGAATTCTAGTCGACGCAGGAGCAGATTCATCGCCTCAAGATGCCTCTGGAATGACAGCTCGTATATTAGCAGATGAACAAGAGAGCGTAGTCAAGTTATTAGACAAAAAGCATAAGAAGAAAACTCAGAAAAAGTAGAGGCATCAACATATAATTCACGTATCCAATCCTGTTAGTCCCCATGAATTGACAATAAGTGGTAGGATACCTCTCTATCATAAATTGACAACCCCTTCAGGCGAACATCTAAAGGGCTCGTACGCCCTATCATTAACCACAAACCGTAAGGTTTTGTCTTGCTCTAATGCGCCCATATTTAACCATATTATGCGCCACGATTGGCCATGGGCTTCTCAAGATGTCACTATACGAGCCATATAAGGAGTCTCCGAAGTTTGGTCGTGGCCATCCATACGTAAGAGATGCCAATGTTCAGTACTATTATCCCAAGACTCTAATATCACTGCCGGGTAAGCTAATCTATCCGGCATGGGTAATAAGGCCCTCAGTGGCTCAGCCCATTCTTGTCTAAATGTTATAGATGGATAATGTTCTATAGGGTGGCTTAATATGGGCTGAAATGCCTGTTCGACATCCTCTTGGCTATACTGGTAATACACTTGCCCCGCGTTGCACCGAAAGCCTACGTCATGTGAATAGTTTTGTCTCGCATTCGTCCTCATTGTAGTCCCTAATTGTGATCGCATCTCTGTTATATAGAACTGTAGTAATGCCTTGGAATGTGGCCCATACAACGTAGAAGCCCCCTCATATCGTTGTTTTCTGTATTCAGGCTGTGTCGTGATATAAGAAAGATATTCATGACCTAATCCAATAGCCTGAATAATCCGTCCTCGGCTACTCGCCAGAATTTCATCGTGAGTTGTTGTTGTACATTCACCTGGGTAAGTGATTAATTCCAATTCTCCCAACCGGTGGATACTCATGGGGACATGGCTGGGCCCTCAGGCTGCATATAGGCCATCATACTGGTTACCCAATTTGGCAGAGACCAACCAAAAAGATTTATCGCACATGGCCTCATCAAAGCCTGGCTGCACACTTCCGTATTGATTATAGATTGGCGTGGACGAAAAATTAGAAGGGCTAAAATGGGTATGGGTTGCACCCATAAGTAATGATTCTCTTTTCATCCGACAATGAACTAACGACATGACTTTGGACCCTATGGTTTCAGATACAGACCAAAGATCAGCTGCACACAATACTAGTTGCTTGCCTTCATTATCTTGTAAAAAAAAACACCTTCGCTTTTAAAGGCATCATCACCCCAATAGAACGTTTCCCAAAGGGTCCAAATCCACCCAACGGATAGCCTGGCGGAGGCGTTAAGTCAGATTCTCCAATCCCTACCCTAAAGCCTCTTCCAAACTGGAGGCTTTCCTGATTCATATATCTCCCCGAATATGCAGACTGATCGCTTCTCCAATAATGGACGAATGCTAGAAGTCTATGCCATATAAAAGGAAATAACCTCTGCGTTGAAATCACTAATTCTGCTACTGGCTGAGGAAGAATTTTCTTATTCATAACGTCTCCTTTATGGACCTTCTCTTCTATTATAGAATATCACTCTCCATTAAATTGACATCATAATATAATGCGTTAATAATACTTACGTTGTTTGGATTTTACCCATGTATAAGGCAAGATCATAGCCAATATAACTATGTAGGATCCTAATCCTAATGTAAGTAGATGCCCCCAAGGAATCACCCATTCAAACTCCTGCCAACGATGTACCATAACCCTTCCAACACCCACAGATACCAATACCCCTACACATATTGGCATAAATGCTAAGACTGTATACTCCCAAAAACTAATCGATACCAACCACCATCTAGAACAACCGATAAGACTCAATAAGGTTAATTCTTGACGCCGTAACTGTTCATAAATAATAACGACTGCCATCACAATTAATAATCCTATTATCAACAGAATAATATGAACCCCATGAATTGCGTCTACATAGGTGTTTAAAACAGTTGAAATTTTGAATATTGCGTCCCCGTTATTACTCATAACACTATTAGGGAACTGTTGAGCAATTTTTTTCTGGAAAATTCTATTGTCAGTGGATTGGTTTATCCATCCTCCCCAAGTTATCTGTACATGCTCAAATAACTGCTTGCTAAACACCATAAATGCTCTAGTTCCGTTATGATTCCTACCTACTTCTGTTAACCCTACAAGCGTTGCAATTATCTGCCTTTCTTGAACTGATACGGCTATCGTATCTCCTATTGAAAGCCCTAATTCACGTGCTGTATATGAACTAATCATTACCTCAGATGCATTGTCTACCACCTCCCGACCCTTAATAAGGGTCACGGGTGCGCTCGAATCAGTGATGAAACTAAAGATCTTCTCTCTAGTTAAGATCGGATACTTTTGGGTTTTAGGGTTAAGCCCCTTTGTTAACCGAGCTACTGATTTCCCATTAATCTCTTCTAAATATCCTTGTATGATTGGCACTAATACGATGTTTTGTTGTTGTTCTTTATTAAAAAAGGCTTCTACATGTTTTTTTTGTTCTGTCTTAATGTTGCCTAATAATAGGGTCTGGGATAAAAACTGTTGATTCTCTGGAAAAACTATTTTAGTTAAGTTTGAGTTATAAATCATTAATAAGCCGACAAGAAAAACGGATACTGCAATCAGTGACATGGCCAACGATCGAGACCTAAACCGTCTTCCTAAATTAGATATTCCGTACCTTAATGGAAAAGGGCCCTTACTATGAAATGCCTTCTTCAGGATTACCAAACTTGTCCGTACAATGACACTAAAAATAGCCACAACTCCCCAAATAGATACGGTAAGCAGGAG
>CAZIOF010000027.1:0-4742 GCA_964540745.1 uncultured Candidatus Marinamargulisbacteria bacterium | reverse complement strand
ACTCATTTAAAAACAGTTAAATCCCTATCTTTCACATATGATAGTATCGAAGATACAGACTAAAGCACATATCAAAACAACCTGATTTCACATAAAAGCAAACAATATCAATATAATATATAATTATAAAACATGTAATTTTAGTTTACCCGCCCTATAAAACACCCTCTAAAGGATGCTTACCTATGTTAAATAATCAACTAAGAAACCTCTTCTATCTGTGTTCACCCTTGCACGTCTCAGTATACTTAGGCACCCTACGTAACCACTGGCATACCCTCTAGGTAATAATAGAAGACACTAGTCATCATTAATGCCATCTTATCTCTATAACTGACTTAAATCTCTATTTTAATTAACAAAGGAACGAATTCTTATGTCTATAGACGACTTTATTAAAACCTATACCAATCAACCTCTAACTAAACAACAGATATCTTCTAAGCTCCATAAACACCCATTAAGAACTAACAAAAAAATAATGCCTAAACGTTTAGACAATCACTATAAATCTATCTTTACCTTACCTAAGGATGACGATGGCTGCCCCCCTACAAGATGCCATAAGACAAGGAAATATAGACGTTGTAACGATACTCCTAAATGCCGGTGCCAAAGTAAATCCAAAGAATAACGCTATTCAAACATTTATTAGCATCAATCTCAGCAACCAAAAACAAGGTATTTTTGAAGCCATTGATAAACACCTATTAACGACTAAAGATAGAGCACTTTTCACAAAGCACATTAAAGACAATCCCCTCCTAGTCTTTGCAAAAAATGAATGCGAAAACTCCCCTTTACATATAACGGCACGACATGGGCATATCGACATAATAAAAGCCTTAGAAAAAGCCAATGCAAATATGGCCGCTAAAAATAATAAAGGGCACACCCCTCTACAAGGAGCCGCCATTCATGAAAAATTCGAGGCCGTAAAACACTTAACATAACCATCCCCGTTTTTATATGATAACGAGTGATGCCACTATCCCTTTACGACCATAAAAGACCGCCAAAGCCTTTATTAGAATGAGTAGCAGAGTCTCTCAACTCTTGCTACAATGAGCCTCCATGAAAAAGAGAATTCTATACGGCCTGATTCTAATATTATGCCTGACACTAAAAGGGCTTGGCCAGCCCTCAAAAGCAACGATCTCATCTTCTTATCCTATTATCTTCATCCATGGCATTACAGGCGGATTTAAGGATTGGCAACCTACCATAGATAGACTAAGTAATACCTCTTTTAAAATGGGCCCTCTCTATAAAGACAACCTCTTCCACAAATACATGAATAACCCACCCCCTGGTCACCTATGGCTATGGAATATCACCTATTACTCACCCAACCCCATCGTTGAATCACTACTTGGAAATCTAGATATCTATACACAACGACTTGATAAGATTATTACGAGTATACAATCTCTAACAAACAGTAAAAAAGTAATTCTAATTGCCCATAGCATGGGAGGGCTCATTGCACGGAACGTTATGGTCCAATCACAATCACATTGGGACCGGGTCCATAAAATCCTAACCATAGCCACCCCTCATAATGGGGTCATCACAAGTATTGGTGTTGTTGGCCAACTAGAGGACCTGGGACGAAATAGTCTATTTATCCAAACGTTAAAAAAAAAATGGGCAACATTTATCACCCCAACAACCAAAAAGTGGGGCGTTGTTGGCGCCATTGATTCTCGACTACATACACTAAAGCCCCCCTTTCTTAAACATTATACAGATGGTGGGGGGCCCGGATTCGTGGAGTTACACTCATCCATTCCCTATGGCGAATGGGAGCCAGCCTTTAATACCTATTTTTTAAAAGCACGCTATAATACCCCTCACTTTGGATACCGAAAAACACTCATTGGACAACATAAAAAACTAGTAAACCACAACGACATGATAGAGGCTCTCCAATGGGCCATCTCCCCATTGGCACAACCATGATAGTTGACGTCCTTGTCTTCCGTGGGATTCAAACCCTCTACAGTTACACCGTCCCGAATCATCTAGAAGGCCAGGTTGTCCCTGGGCTGATCGTGGACATCCCACTAGGACGAGCAAAGGCAAAAGGACTCGTCATAACGTGTACAAATACCTCCTCTACAAAAACACTAAAACCCTTAACCGGAATCACACCCAAAACCCCACTTATCCATCCCGATCTCATCGACCTCATTTTATGGTTCTATCACTATTACAACACCACGCCCTACAAGGCCTATCAAACCATTATAGGCAACCGGAAATTTCGTGATGTTACGGCCCCTGATGCTACCTTAAGCCATGAACCACCTCCTTATGACCTCAATGTAGAACAAACTGAACTCTTAAAAATATTGCTCAACCAAAAGCCTGGACATCACGATTATCTTATCCATGGCGTCACTGGAAGCGGCAAAACAGAAATTTATATGCAATTAGCCGCAACCATGCTTGAACGCGGCAAAGAAACCCTTATTCTATTACCTGAAATTGCACTAACACCCCAATTCAGAACACACTTTAAAAAACGGTTTGGACCACATATCGCTGTCGTTCATTCTGGCCTCACTCCCAAGCAACGTGACGAAGCTTGGTCTGCCATTTACCAAGGATACACCCCCATCGTCATAGGGCCTCGTTCAGCCATTTTCTCACCCTTCAAAGATATCGGACTAATCGTCATTGATGAAGAACACGATGCCTCATACAAGCAAGATTCCCATCCACGCTACTATACCCATCAAGTCGCTAAATTCAGAGCCGAACAACATGAAGCACTCTTTATAAAAGGAACAGCCACACCTGCCCTGGAATCCTACCACTACAGTAATCCTCACGTCCTCACACTTAATCAAAGAGTTAATGAGTATCCCTTGCCCAAGGTCTCTATTATCAATATGAAAGACCAAACAAACATGCACGCATTATCTTCAGAGCTAAAAGAGGGCATTACAGATCGTCTGAAAAAAGGCGAAAAAACACTTATTCTTCTCAATCGAAGAGGGTATGCGACGCTCATTAAATGCCAAGCTTGCGGCGAAGTCCATACCTGTCCCCAATGCGACCTCAGTTTCACCTACCATCAAGACAAAAGTCTACGGTGCCACCGTTGCGATATCAAAGTCCCGTTAACCCACTGGTGTAGCCACTGTAAAAAGCCTCGATTAGCCTTCTGCGGAACAGGTATTCAGAAGATGGAGCTAGCACTCATCAATCAGTTCCCTCAAGCAACACTCTGTCGACTGGATCGGGATACAGCCAAGACAGCCAAACAACTAGAAGCTGTCCTAGACCATTTCAAAAAGGAAGGTGATATTCTCATAGGAACCCAACTCATTGCAAAAGGCCATCATATTGAAGATATTACACTTGTTGGGGTTATTGGAATCGATACCGTTCTAAGCATCCCTGATTTTAGGGCCCCTGAACGGGCCTTTCAGCTTGTAACCCAAGTGGCCGGCCGTGCAGGCAGGGGAACCAAAGCCGGAGAAGTCATCGTCCAAACCTACCAACCCGACCACTATGCCCTACGCCATGCCTCAACCCATTGTTTCAACAACTTCTACAAAGAAGAATTAGCCTATAGAGAACAACTATGGTACCCCCCCTTCTCCAAACTCATCAATATTATCCTATCATCACCAACGTTACCTACGTTAGAAAGCCATCTCTCTGACTGGCAAACCTTTATTAACAAAACACTCATGGGGTTTGGTGATCAAATCCAAATTCTAGGTCCAAAACCTGCACCGGTAGAACGGCTAAAAAAATATTACCGCTGGAATATACTCATCAAATACGATCCCGACATCGAATCTGATATAAAAGCCACCCTAAAAACCAGCCCTGAATCCAAAGCTGTCCGAACAATTTTAGATTTGGACCCCCTATCTATTTTATAAGATATGCTCGGGCCTTAAATACCAGTCTATCTGAAAGGCCTCACGGTCTTTATTAAGACACACAACACCACCATTCACAAACGTAACAACCCCCGTATCAACATCACCTGTTATCACATAAGACACGAGTTTGGACAGGTGTGGAAGATGCCCCACATACATGGCATTATCTTCTAACCGGTCCGCCAATAAAGAAACGTCATCGTTAGGTCCCAGCCCTGAGTGTTCGCCAATAGCGATATCACTAAGATGCTCAGCCAGTAGCTGAGCTGTCTCCTTGGCCCTGGTTTTACCACTATGGTAAATGGAAGAGACAGAAACCCCCTTCTGACTTAAATATACCGAAAGACGACCTATCTCGTCTCGTCCTTCTAAGGTCAGAGGCCGATCAGGGTTAATGGCCTTTTCTACAGCCACTCCGTGTTGAACAATATAAAATCGCATAACAACAACACCTTTCTAGACATCTCCAACACTACTCTTATCACCAAATACTACCACACTTATCGTTAATGATACCCACTTATTAAGGACTAACAAAAAAGCCCCAAACATCAGTAATGATTGGGGCTTTTTGAGTTATAAGGGATGTCTTAATTCCAAACCGATTCGGCCAACATAAAACACCCTTATAATACGCTGTTACTAAATGGTTAAAATGTGCAATTTCTCGGTCAACGTTGACTAGCAGCGCTAGTCGAGTTGGGCGAAAATTGTGCAGGTTGGACAACATAAAACACCCTTATAATACGCTGTTGCTAAATGGTTAAAATGTGCAATTTCTCGGTCAACGTTGACTAGCAGCGCTAGTCGAGTTGGGCGAAAATTGTGCAGGTTGGA
>CAZIOF010000026.1:0-9039 GCA_964540745.1 uncultured Candidatus Marinamargulisbacteria bacterium | reverse complement strand
CCCAAGTACTTATTATTTTGTACAAACCCATCCTCACGGGGCCTATTTACATTATCATCCAATAATTCGCCACGTTACTTGGTTAATGCAATTCCTCTCAAATCATGACGTGCCCCCCCCCAATCTATCAAGTCGAGCTTGTTCAAATTTAATCCCTTTAAATCCGTCATGGGCAATGCCACGTTTCTGCCCCTCTTGAAGTGTTTTAGAAAGGACCCGTGACATAGGTCTTGCATATTGACTAACTCTTGATAACATTATTATCCTCCCTATTATTTAAATACTTATAAGCAATATCTGGAATAAACTGAATAGGTTCTTTAGAAAAAACCGATTGTCCAAACAGTTTAGCCGCCAAGTCTAATTTATCAGCTGCGTAGGGGACCTGAGAGCCATATTCTTTAAAAATAGCCATTTCATCTGCAATAGCCAAGGCCACATACTCCTTAGTCAATACACCATGTGCTCCATGCTCAAACTGAATCAGTTGACCACGTTGTAACCAGTCCCAAATCTGTGTCCGACGAATCTCTGCTGTAGCCAAATCTTCCATAAGGCCATCCAAGGCCACGGCACCATTCCCTGCTAACCAAGCCGCTATATATTGCACCCCCACACAAATATTTTTCCGTAATCCTTCTTCAGAAAAATATTCTGGAACAGTTAATTCAGGCTGAATAGTCACAAAGTCAGCATCAATAAATGTAGCATCTTTCTGTTTATCACTAGCCACTTGATGTGGGTTACCATCAAGACCATCAGAAATGGTCTGTTTTACTTGAGCAACCATCCCAGGATGAGCCACCCATCCCCCATCACAACCCATCTCAACTTCCCATTTCTTATCTAAAACAACCTTTTCCATAATTTGTTTGGTTTTATCAGGATCCTTATCCGGAATAAAGGCCGACATGCCACCCATGGCATGGTTACCCCGTCGATGATTCACCTGAACAATACGACGGGCATACTCTGTTAGAAAATGTGCCCCCATCCCCACCTTATCACAATCTGGCATCCGAAAATTGGGATTACCTGTAGAGGACTTAATGGTGCTAAAAATATGATCCCAACGCCCACAGTTCTGACCTGCACTATGATCACGTAGGGCATATAAGATTTCTTCATTTTGATAAAGACCAGGTAAGGTCTCAATCAACGTGGTCGCCCGTGCCGTTCCCACCGGAATACCCAAGGACTCTTGGGTCTCTGTTAACACACTATTTAACAACGCAGCTTCTTCCATGGTTTGAAGTTTAGGGAAATAAAAACAAGGCGCTCTTCCTTGATCAATCAAACGTCGTGCATTATGAAACATATGAAGCCCAATATCTAACAATCCACCTGGAACGGCACCCTCTTCAGTAGCAACATTCGCCTCAAATAGGTGAATCCCTCGGGCACGAACAAACAAAATTGCCGTTTTCTCATCTAAATTATAAGTTTTGAAAGGCTTCCCATTCTCATCAACCTTCGTATGAGACAATGTGCCTCGTACAGCCTCATAAATATTATGATGACCGCCCACCACGTTACCCCATGTAGGCGATTGAGAATCCTCACAGTCCGTCATATACACGTCGGCACCCGAGTTTAAGGCATTAATCACCATTTTAGGATCGTTTGTAGGGCCCGTAATTTCCACATGACGGATCTTCAACCACTCTGGAATGATAGCGCCCTGCCAAGTTAGATCATCACGAATATGAGCCGTATCCTCACGAAAACCAAGTTGTTTACCTTCTGAAAGATCTTTTTGAAATGCATATCGTGCAGTAAGCAGCATCTTGTATTGAGACGTCTTTTCCTCTGCCAAGGGTCTAAACCACTGACAAAATTTAGAACTAAATAGATGCTCATGTTGTGGTGCTATAGGTCCCACATGAAGCCCAGAACCATGCTTCCCTCCAAGCTTACTAAACGACCTTGCTGGAGTAACTACCGGACCCGCTTTCGGAGCTCTTTGAACTACAGGTTTTACCGCTCTAACTACCAAATTAAACATACCCACCTCTTTCTTAGTGACCAAAAAATGGCGTACAGACAGCTACATAGACAGCCTAAAGACTAGGTTAATCCCTACCTCATCCACGTAACGAACATTATGGAAAGAAAATATTGTAGAACAGAAAAACGATTTCTAAGGTCACAAAATACCCAACATGTCCCCAAACCCTTTATCTAACTTATTATAGAAGAACTGAACTGAGTAGATTTAAACTTAAAACGCCTTTAAAAAATGACCTGTACATACCTCTTATCGGTAAACTTATATTAATATTAAGGGTTACGAAGGTAAGTATCCTATATTTTAGAGATTCTGTAAATAAAGCAAATAAAGCAAATCGCAGAAATACTACATATTAATTAAAATAATAAGAGATTTATTAGCAAAAAGCGACTATTTACTTGTTTTTACCCGAAACGCAACTATCAGTCATAAGCCCTTATCAACTAATACAGATCGCTCATGTAGTGCTATATGCCCCTTATTAATCCCCACAGTTCCCAGCGCTATTAGGGCCGCTAAATTAGACGATAAACCTGCACAGGCCATATATTCCCCTAATTGTTGGGCAGAGGGGTTTCCCATCATGGCCAAGTTAGCCTTAACACCAGGGTGCGTATCAGGAAGCCGCCCCACAACACCCACCGGGATGGGCAACTGAATTCGGCCTTCTAGAAATCCTGAAGAGGCCAATGACCAAGTGGCTAAAGGGCCATATTGTGACGACTTCGTCTCCGGTGACACACCTAATTCCCGTGCATGAAATTCGGCCGCGCTTGACAAGGCACGTGTATCTTGACCAGTAGCAATAGCAATAGAAGTCACACCATTCATAATCCCTTTATTATGGGTCAGTGCACGATTCTCATTACATTCTGCTAATCGAGAGGCCTCCACAACCCGTTTTGCAATATCAACGCCATCCCAATCAGTCGTTGTTAATGTACGGGGCTCAATCGAAACACTTACTTCCGCATACCGATCAGAGGCATTGTTAGATAGAATACGAAGAAGGGTGTCCCAACCTGTAAGGGTCTTAACTTCAGGCGCCGCGGCTTCAGCAAAGGTGTTAATCAAATTAGCACCCATAGCATCTTGAACATCACATTTAAATTCTAACAAGACCATATCCTCATAACAACGCGTCACCTGAAACTCACCCACAAAACCACCGCCTCGGTTTTTTAAGCGCTGATATTTATCCACGTTCTGTGCGATATAGTCCGTCAAGTGATTACGCGTCTTAGGATGGCGTAATATGTCCATCACAGTCTCTGCTGTACTATCAGAATCCCGTTTCATAAGTTGTATTTGACCAATAATGACAGGGGCACTACTTGACGTCTTAAAACCATCATTCAACGCAACTAACTTTGCACCATTAGAGGACGCTGCTACGACAGAAGGTTCTTCAATCGTCATGGGCAATAAGACAGACCTTCCATTCACTACAAAATTGGTACCCACCGAATTGGGTAACACAAAGGGCGCCACCACATTTTCAGAAAACTGATCAAGCCGGGTAAGTGAAGGCATCACCTGTTGCGTATCAAAGGTCCCTTGAGGGAGACAAACTGTTTCTTCCACAAGCCGAGCTCTTTGAACAGGATTTAAGTGACGTAGAGCAAGCCGTGACGATGGGACTTTCTGTGACATCTTTCTAACAACCGATTGGGATAACAACCGAGCGATAGATACTGATTTTGAAGAAAACATAAACACTTCCTATATGATAAAAGATAATAGTTACTATATATATTTTACAAAAAAAACCTAAGAATATCCTAATCACAATAAATAATCGATATTAATAAGTACCCCACATTCAAATATCGTCATGTTTAAGTCAACTCATTTGTGGGAATAGACCATATGAAACCCAGTTAAACGATCAAAAAAATACAACACGGAGGGATAGCAATGCCTAATAATCCTTGCACAAGTATCAATATCAGAATCCTACAGCAGCATGAACATCTTGTAGCTGAAAAACAAAATCCCGAGCATATCAGTCTATCACTAAATAGAAACTCATTAACCAAGCCCACCTTTGAATCAATTATCTATAACACTATTAATAACTTAGAAGACTCTATAAACCCATAATATAAAAACTCAAAAATTGACTTAATTTGTTACCCTTTTGTATAATAATCCAACACCAATTTCACGATCATCCAAATTAATTAGGAGACTCATATTTCAGTACAACCTATACAACTAAACCTCCATGGGCCTTCGGTTCAACCCTCAAAAATTGCAGAACCAAAACCTCCTGTTGTACAGGAAATATTATGCCCCCCCCCCGATGCCTGCAGATGCCATGAAGGCTGTACAATGGTTATTAAAGCCTGTACATCTTGGTGGATGGGATCTCCAATGGGCAGGCGCCGAATGGCCTAGTTTCCGTGGTTTTCCAGGCACCTTTGCAAGACCCTATCATGGAACAAACTGGACATTGGCCGAATGGACCAATTACTGGTGTATGATGGTGGTCACAGATTTAGAGTTTCATGTACCCCCGCTCACCTTTCAACCTTTTATGAAAATCACAGGCCACTGGGATAACACCATCTATGTGTGTCCCAAAACAGGGGATGTCGTTCTACGCCTCTTCAATACCCACAAAAAAAATAGTCTAGGGAATATCAAACAAATCGATCCCGACTCCTTTATCGAAAACAAATACCATTATCACCTCAATGAGGTTAACTATTGGACACAATCAGGCAGCTACGTTAATGCGCCTAGCTCACAACACTATCAAAAAACACTACAAGACAAACGAAAACAAGCGTTCTTCAAAAAGATCCACGATATCCAAAAACAACTAGAGACCGATCCCCCATCACATCAACAGAAAACCGTAACACCTGCTATTTAATCATTAACCAATAAAAAATCAGATTTAATAGCAACAAAATCAGAACCAGAAAGACGGGGCCCGTACTGACTCACCACCATGGACGCTGCCTTACTTCCAATAAGCCCACTCTCTTTAAAGGATCGTCCCTGTACCAGAGACCCTAAAAAAGCACCCGCAAACATATCACCTGCACCCACCGTATCTAAGGCTTGAACAGGAAACGAGGGCACACGGTAACCCTGAGATCCATCATACACATACACCCCTTTGTCACCCAATGTGATCGCAAATGAATGGGCCACAGAACACAACGAATCCGCGGCCTCCGCTAGTGTTTTTGTACCAGTATAAGACAAGGCTTCTTCAAGATTACAAAACAACACATCTAGAGACGGTGACAAAAAAGCCTCTATCGCCTCCCTAAATTGGGCTACCAAAAAGGCATCTGAAAAGGTAAAACAGGTCCGAACACCATGGGCTTCCGCATGGGCCTTTGCAGCTAAAGCAGCTTCCTTAGAGTCTGGAGAGGTCACTAAATAACCTTCAATATAAAGATACTCAGACCGTGACAGTGCTTCAAAATCAATATCATCCTGTGAAAAATGGGCTGACACACCCAAGTAAGTAGCCATGGTCCGTTCTGCATCCGGCGTCACAAGTACAACACAACGTCCTGTTCGTCCCTGGGAAAAGAGCGCCTGTGTCTTAGCCGTTTCCACACCTTGCGTTGTGAGATCAGTCAGATATTGAGTCCCCACATCATCGGTGCCTAAACGACAACTATAAAAACATCCTGCCCCCAATTGAGAGGCTCCAATAATCGTGTTAGCTGCAGACCCGCCACATTGCTGTTGCACCCAACGACCATCTGCATACCCTTCTAAGGCCGCTAAACGGTCTTCATCAATCAAGGTCATAGACCCTTTTTGAAGACCCAGCGAGTCTAATTGTGCGTCTGTTACCTCTAAGACACTATCCATCAAAGCATTTCCTATCCCAAATAACTGATTATCTTTAGTCATTAACTAACTCCTACGACCTGTGCATCCCTATCCGATAAAAAACTTCCGTTAGACCGTTGCTTTACGGTTGCGTCACGACGCCATGACCGTTCACAACGAGGCTCCTTTGTTAAATCCGTCACCGTCATCGACTCTCCCACAAAGTCCACACGTGACACGCCACAAATATCTGCTAATTCGTTTGAATGGTGATCTAAAACATCAGTTGGGGGACACTGAATACCGGCATCCAAGGAATTCTCTAACCCCTTAGACTTGGCCTCTTCCAACATCTTCAAACACTGGGACCGAAATTCAAATACCAAGTCCCAAGACGATGATACGGTCACTGAAAAAGACAGATCCTGAGACAATAACACATAAGACGGCTCTCCAAGCAGCGCCGAAAAGGCTTCATCAGCAGTATGAGGCAGAATAGGCGCCAACAATCGACAGAGACGATACACAATCATCCACATAGTATACTGTGTTTGACGGCGCCGATCAGAAGAGGGTGCATCACAGTACAACCGATCCTTAACCACTGTACAATAAAATGACGACAGGTCATCGTTACAAAAATCATAAAGGGCTTTATGGGCAGCCTTAAAGTGATACCCTTCATAAGCCGCCCTAACAGATACCGTCACAGCATCCAATCGACCTAAAATATAGGCGTCCACATCCGTATCCGGTATACGCGCTAACATATCTGGCAGCGCTGTCATGTCCACCTTAGGTAAATCACTTAAATTACTTAATAAGAACCGTAACGTGTTCCGAATCTTTCGGTACCCATCGCCTGCAATATCAAAAAAGCTAGCATCCACCTTAATATCATTTTCAAAGGCCAAGGAACTCACCCACCAGCGTGTCACTTCAGCTCCATAATCACGGAGAAGGTCCTCAACATTAAGGGCATTTCCGCCTGATTTGCTCATCTTTCGACCCTCTTTATCCACAATAAAACCGTGGGTCACCAACTGTTTATAAGGCGGTTTCTGGGTTACACCCAAAGCAGGTAAAAGCGACAGATGAAACCAACCGCGATGCTGATCCGATCCCTCTAAATACAAATCTGCCGGATAAGGCTGCTCACGGTCACGAAGAACCGCGTTCCAACTAGACCCTGATTCAAACCACACATCAAAAATATCAAACATTTGTGTTAACGATTCGTGATGGATCCCCTCAGGGCAATCTGGATCAGACGCCCCATCATAATAACTTAATAGCTCCTGAGCGGAGACACGAAACCAACTACCAGATCCCTTTTCACCCATATACTGCGCTACAGCTGTGACAGAGGCCTCTGTCAATAATACCTGACCGTTCTTATCGACAAAAGCGGGTATAGGTAATCCCCAGGAACGTTGCCTAGAAATACACCAATCGGGTCGCGATTCCAACATCCCACGCAAGCGTTTCTGGCCCCACCCTGGCACAAATTCAATCTCACTATCAATACTCGCTAAAGACAGCTCGCGCAAGGATTTTCCTACAGAGTTTAGAGGTTTATCCACACTAATAAACCATTGTTCGGTACTTCGAAAGATAACAGGTGTTTTAGACCGCCAATCGTGGGGATAAGAATGTAAAAACTCACAGGAGTAAACCAGATGCGAACTGGACTCCAATCTCGCCACAATACGGGCATTAGCATCCCAAATAGACTGCCCCACCAACCATTCTGGAACAGTATCATCATAGGTGCCATCGCCTTTTACAGGACAATAGACATCCAGCCCTTCCTTCATCCCAGTATGATAATCATCCACACCATGACCTGGCGCGGTATGAACAAGCCCGGTCCCATCATCAACTGTCACATAATCAGCACTCACAACCTTCGATTCACGGTCAATAAAGGGGTGACGATAGGTTACCCCTAATAAAGTCTCTCCCTTGGCACGTCCTAAGACCGCTAAAGGCCCTAAGAGCTCTTTAAGGTGGTCCAACCGCGCTTCAGCGACCACTGAAACACCTTGTTTCCCTGACACTAACGCATAGGTTAAGTCTGGATGAATAGAAATGGCTAAGTTAGCGGGCAAAGTCCAGGGTGTCGTCGTCCAGATCATCACATGTACGTCCTGTACAGTATCCGCACCAAATAACGCACAAACGGCCGACGCATCTGTCACGTCAAAGTTCACATAGACAGAGGTATCTGTTTTATCTTCATATTCCAGTTCCGCTTCAGCCAGGGCCGTTTCATTGGCAATGGACCAATGAACAGGCTTCAGTTGACGATAAACGATCCCTTCCGAAACCAATTGTGCAAACACCTCTAAGACACGCTTTTCATATCGAGGAACCATGGTTAAATAAGGGTTCTTATAATCGGCTAAGGTTAATAAAGAGGCCATTTGCTTGGCCTGCAATTTAATATACTTTTTTGCATAGGATTCACATTCATTTCGGATCACTAAACGACGCTTATGATCATCAAAGGAATCAAAGAGATCTTTCTTTTCTTCCAAAAACTGGGCCACCACTCTATGTTCAATGGGAAGGCCATGACAGTCCCAACCTGGAATAAAGGCACATTGCTTTCCTAATAAATGCTGACTTCGAACCACAAAGTCTTTTAGCACTTTATTTAACAAATGACCCACATGGATATTCCCATTAGCATAGGGAGGGCCATCGTGAAATGTAAACGGTTCCTTCCCCTCATTATAGGCTAGCATCTGCTCGTATAAGTTATCTTTCTGCCACTTTTTGACAGACTGCGGCTCATTCTGAGCAAGATTGGCCCGCATAGGAAAGGTCGTCTGAGGTAAATTCAAGGTTTTTTTATATTGGGGCTTTGTGGTATTGGTCATCATCAAATCCTAAAAACATGTTAAAGATAGTGACCTTAATCCACAAAAAACATCGTGTATCAGGTCAGCTGTGATTATACTGAATATAAAGATGGGTCGCAACTAAACCCAGGCTATTTAAACTCAACCACAAGAGAATCAGAACAACGCGCTAACCCTTCTACAATAAGATCTGGGACAAACAGATCTAAGGTTAACGCGTCCTGAACCACCTGTAACCCGGCCCCAGTTCCTATCACCTGCAATGAGGGGTCCATCGCTCTATAAGCCGTGATCATGCCATTAATCAGCTGTTGATAGCCGTGATAGAGTCCTATTTTAACGGCCTCTTCAGTATTT
>CAZIOF010000025.1:0-6165 GCA_964540745.1 uncultured Candidatus Marinamargulisbacteria bacterium | reverse complement strand
TTGCCTACGCCAGATTTTGTTGTAGATGCATTGGTAAAATCGGTTAAAGATCCAAGCACGCATGATTATCCGCCGTATCAAGGAACGCAACTGTTTCGTAAGGCAGTGGCTGATTGGTATAAGGATAGATTTAATGTGTCTTTGGATCCTGAGCGTGAAGTATTATCTCTTATTGGTTCAAAAGAGGGGATTGCTCATGCCTTTTTAACCTTTTTGGATTCAGGCGATATCGCGATTTTGCCAGATCCTGGGTATCCTGTTTACCAAGTGAATGCCTTAATTGCTGGTGGGGTTCCTTATATGGTGCCTGTTAAGGAAGAGAATGGCTATCAAATTGATTTAAATGCGATTGATCCTGCTATTTTGCCAAAGGCGAACCTTTTATTTTTGAATTACCCTAATAATCCGACTGGAGCAGTTGCTTCAGATGAACATCTTCAAGAGGTGATTGATTTTGGTAAGGCACATAACATTTTAATTTGTATGGACTTAGCTTATTCAGAAGTGAGTTACGATGGCTATGTCCCTAAGAGCATTCTTGAATTTGAAGGGGCTAAAGATATTGCGATTGAATTTCATTCCTTGTCTAAAACCTTTAATATGACGGGTTGGCGTATTGGGATGGCTGTTGGAAATGCTGAAGCTATTGCTGCATTGGGTAAAATCAAAACAAACATAGATTCTGGTATTTTTAAGGCTATACAAGAGGCTGGCATAGAAGCCTTACAGCATTATCAGTCCTTTAAGGATACTCAAAATAAGTTGTATCAGAAACGGCGTGATATTATTGTCGATGGGTTGAATTCGCTAGGATGGCGTTTGCCAAAACCTAAAGCGACCTATTATGTATGGGCGCCTGTTCCTAAAGGCCTGTCCAGTCAAGAATTTACCATTTCATTGCTCGATAGAACGGGGATCTTAGTGGTTCCTGGAACAGGTTACGGGCCTTGTGGTGAAGGCTATTTTAGGATTTCTATCACAACATCGACTGAACGACTTGAAGCCGCTATAGAGCGATTAAAGGAGCATCAGATTAGTTTTGATGCGGCTGAATCCTTGGTTGCTAAATAGGGTTGATGGGTGGGGGCTGCTTCTAAGGCACTAATTGTTGGTTATTATGGGTATGGAAATGCCGGTGATGAGTGGCTTTTGGGGAAGGTATGTTTGTTACTTAAACAATATGTTTCCTCTTTAGAATGGGGGGTTCTGAGTCACTTATCGTCCTATACCCATTATCTTAGTGGCCCGTGTCGTTGTTTTTCTCGATTCTCTTTATTAGGGATAATTCGTGGTGTTTTGTGGTCTGATATCGTTGTATTTGGTGGGGGGTCACTGTTTCAGAATCAGACATCAAGAATGAGTTTTTTTTACTACATGTTTGTACTTAATTTATCCCGGCTATGTGGGCGGCCTGTCTATTTGTTAGGACAGGGCTTTGGTCCTGTAACAGGGTCTTTTACAAGACAATTCTTTAAGTTTTCATTGAAAGGAGTTAAACAAATACAGGCGCGTGACGAGGAAGCCTACCAACATTATTTAAGTCTAGGTGTCTCTTCAAAGCAATTGTCTCAGAGCTATGACTTGGTTTACTATCAACAAGAATTTAGGCCGTCATTTTCTTCGAATAGTGGTATAGCGCTCTCTATTCGAGGTGATTATGTTCAGTGTGAGGGCCTTTCAGAGCTATTGGGTTTCTTACCGTTATTATCTAGCAAGACATGTTTTTTGGATACTCAAACGGATTATAATGACTTAGCAGCGTGTTATGATATGAGTGCTTATGATTCTAAGGACATGTTATCTCTTTTAGATGACTGGCAAGACTCTTTATCACTAGTGATAGGGATGCGTTATCATGCCTGTGTTTGGGCCAGTTTAAAGGGGCTCCCTTTTATTGCCTTGGCTTATGATCCAAAGATTATTTCTTTAGCCAAAATGTTTAATCAGCCTTATATTGATTTGCGTGTTCCTGGCTCGGTTGATGCCTTGAAGATAATGATTAATAGTGCGCTTGAACATGGTCTTAATCTATCAAAGCAGATCGAAAGCGCTATTGGGACACTGTGTAAAAAGGAGATGACGATTGACTTGTAATCGGATTAGTTCCGCATTAGATTTTCCAGTGATGACCCTCTTTGATTATTCTATTCTTCAGGTAGACACAAAAGGTATTCCTCTCCTGTTAAAGCAATTGTTAATGTATCCATATTTTGTTGAGATAGTAACGTTGAATCCAGAAATGTTAACCCATAATGTTTATCATGACGCGTTACGGTCCTATATGGTGTCAGATACGATTTGTGTGGCTGATGGTAGGGGGCTTATTCAGGCCGCTCACTGGATTAATCGCCTTAAATTACAACAAGTAACAGGGATCGATCTGTGTATGTATCTTTTGACCCAATCGTCATATCGTCTTTATTTTGTTGGGGCGTCTCCTGCTGTTATGGATCGTTTGGTGGCTCTTTTTTCTGGGAAATGTCAGATTGTGGGATTTCATCATGGGTACTTTTCTGAAAAAGAGGAAGTCTCACTATTAGAGGATATAGGAGAAACTAAGCCTGATATTATCCTTGTGGGATTAGGATATCCTCGACAAACGCATTTTATTCAGAAATGTAAAGCGGTGTTAGACTCAGGGATAGGGATAGGGGTTGGCGGTTCTTTTGATGTGTTGTCTGGGGCAAAGAACCGTGCACCTCGTATTTTTCAGAGAGTAGGCTTGGAATGGTTTTATAGAGGTATTAGTGAGCCTTCTCGTTTAGGTCGTTGGCGATTTATTCCACGTTTTTTAAGAATGGTTTATAAAGAGATATATCGTTAGAGAGGGCTTTTGATAATTCTGTTTGTTATAGCTTTTTAAATACTTCGTCGTAGTGGTCTTTTTGATATTGATGCTGTGGGTGCATCTTTTTTTGTTTAAAATAGCTATAGATATCTTCTTTTGTTGTTTGAAACTGGGCTAATTGTTCGGTGCTAATTTCAATGATTACTGTTTTAATGTTTTTCATTGAAATGATGGGGTCCAAAGCAGTTAGGACTTGTGCTTCGCACCCTTCCATATCTATTTTAATGATACCTTTGTTAAACTGAAGTGTTTTTAGAAATGATAGTGATCTTTTTGATAAGGATAGAATATTATAGGATTCTCCTTGTTGGGTTTGAATATAGCTTTTTCCGGTATGATGGTTATCAATATTGAGACTTGCTTCACCATCGATACTGGAGATTGTCGCATTAAAGGGATAGATATTGTGAAGATTGTCACGTGAAATATTATGATTTAGTGTTTGAAAAATTGTTTTGTTTGGTTCAAATGCAATGACTTTAACCTGCGGCGACTGTTGTGCAGCTAGGATAGAAAAAATACCAATATTAGCGCCCACATCTAGGAGCAGGTCATTGTCGTTTAACGTTTTGATTTCTTTAATAATGTTGGGGTTAGGTATCCTCAAATAAACAAAACTTGTAGGTTAGCTCGTCCTGATAGTAAAGATAGGGGCCATATGTTGAACACAAATAGACTCGGATACCGAAATATTTTAGGAGTTGATGAGCTAACCGTTCTTTGATTTCTATAATTGTCACGGGATATTGTACTAAAACATGTGTGTATTCGGAATGGATTGATAGTTTGGTTTCTGGTCTTTAACTTATAGGGGTGTTTAGGAGCTGGTCATATGCATTTAATAAAGGGGAAGGGTCTTTGCCATCAAGAAGTTGTTTGGTTAGTTTTTTGCCTAACTCAACACCAGGTTGGTCAAAGGAATTTATGTTCCATATGAATCCTTGGAACATGACAAGGTTTTCATAGAATGCGAGAAGGGCTCCCATGGTGTGGGGTGTCAATTGTTCCGCGATGAGACATGAACTAGGTCGATTTCCAGGAAAAGCTTCTGATACGGTGGTGTGATTTTCTCCGTTAGAAAACGCAATAATTTGAGCAATCATATTGGCGTTTAGGATCTTGTGTTGTTTGTGATAGTGGGTTTTATCACTTTGTGGATTTTGGAAGCCAATGAATTGGATAGGATAGTTATCTGTTCCTTGGTGTAGTTTTTGAAAAAAAGAATGTTGAGCGTTACTTCCCGGTTCGCCTAAAATGAGGGGGCCTGTTTGGTACGGGCAGGGGGTATTATCTAAACAGGTCTGTTTGCCGTTGCTTTCACAATCAAGTTGCTGTAGATGGGTAATAAAGGGTTTCAGTGCATGGGAATAGGGACAGATAATTTTTGCAGGGTAGTTCAAAAGATTTCGTTCAACGACGCCGATAAGGGCTGCCATTAATGACGCGTTTTCTCTTGGATTTGGGTTTAAGGCAGATTGATCGAGTTGGTAGGCCCCTTTTAGAATATCGTTGAATATATCGGGCCCAAAGGAGATGGATAACGGACATCCTCCTACTGCGCTAGTGCTTGAAAAGCGACCACCAATGGCATCGTCAATATGGAAGACCCTTAAAAAGGTTTTAGGCTTATCTAATGGGCTGTTTTTTCCTGTTATTGTAATGGTTTGTTTGTTGATATCAAGATGATGTTTTTTTGCAGCCTCTTTTATAAGGGTGTAGTTTGTTAATGTTTCTTGGGTGGTGCCACTTTTGGAAATGAGACAAAATAATGTTGTGTGATAGTCTATCTCTGAAAGTGTTGATAGGGCATTGTCAGGGTCGATGTTACTTATAATATGTATAGGGATGACGTTTGTTTGTTGAGCCACGTATTGTTTTAAGGCTGTATAGAGGGCTTGTGGCCCTAGATAGGATCCTCCAATTCCAATCAAAATAAGTTGGGTATAGCCTTTTCCTGAGGGGCTAAGAATTGATTTGGATCGAATGGCTGAGGCAAATTGGTTAATAGTGTCTTGTATGGCGCAGTAATGAGCCCTGTCTTTAGAACGGGTTTTATGGTGAGAAACGGCACGGTTTTCACTTGTATTTACAGGGTCTCCTGATAATAGGTTTTTGTAGCGCTCAATGAGGGATTGTTCCTGAATGAGCTCGTCGAAAAAGGTGATGCTTTTATCTGTTACAAAAGATGCTGCATATGAAAAGGTTAGGGGTGAATTTGTTATGGTGTGAGAGAGGATGCGGTGTGGGTCCAGCATCTCTTTTAGAGAAAATGATTGGTGTTTAAGATGTAGAAGTTTGTTAAATGATTGGCAATCAGATAGTTTTGGATAAGGCATAGGCGTATGCATTTTCTATAATGGTTCTTTCTTCGTCAAGAAGTACTATATCGCGTCGTTTCATGGCTTTCGATATGGTTGTGAAGAACTTATCCAAGAGATAGGGCTCGTAGTGTTGTGGGGTTCCCCATGAAAAGGGTGAAATGGATTTATTATGGAGTCCTGTCCCGTAGATATGACTTCCATAACCAATAATAGTTCCCGCAGTGAGGCTTGTATTAATACCTGTTTTAGTATGGTCTCCAAATAGTGTGCCTAGGAACTGTTGATTTGTTTCAACCTTTTTGTTGTTAATTTCTAGTGAAACGGGGTTATAGGTGTTTTTTAGATTTGATGTTGTCGTAAAGGCACCTAGGTTAACCCAGCTTCCAAGATAGGAATGACCAAGAAAGCCATCATGTGCCTTGTTGGTGTAGGTAAGTAAAATGGAATGGCTTACCTCACCAGCAACTTTGCAGTTAGGGCCAATTGAGGAGGCTGTTATCTTTCCTCCTAGAATCTTAGTTTTTTCACCTATGTAAAGGGGGCCTTCCAATCGTGTTCCAGATTGGATATATACATCCTTTTCAATAAAAATGGGCCCATTTTTTGCATTACAGACTACAAAATCTTCGATAACAGTGCGGTTATCGATAAAAATATTATTTTCATTGTAAAGTGCAGTGAAGGGTTGAATACTCCCCTTAATGATTCCTGGTTGATTTTTGTATTCAAAGTCCATGTTGAGTATAGTTGAATTTAGGGCAATGAGATCGCTTGCTGAATTAATGATATGAACATCGGATAGCTCTCGACAGACGCATTGCGTTCTAAGATGTTCTATTAGGGATTTGGCGTTAAGGGGTTGTTCAAGTTGTTGAGTAATAAATTTTAGGTTGTCGTTACTTAAATAGGCGGCAATGACTTGTCCTTGATGGGTGAGTAAGAAGTCTCTATCTTGTTTCATGTTTTTCAAGGTTTTAAATAAGTTGGGGGTCATAA
>CAZIOF010000024.1:0-10283 GCA_964540745.1 uncultured Candidatus Marinamargulisbacteria bacterium | reverse complement strand
TTAATTAACGATAACTAAATAACAGAGGCGATTAATAACAATCTTGAAAGGGGGAAAAAGGGGAAAACAAAAAGAGGGTAAGAAAAAAAGAGACAACACAAGTATAAAAACGATAAAACAACAAAAGGAGGACAGGTTATGGATAGATTAGTAAACAATGTAAAGACACCAAAAGGATATAGATCGAGGATAGCATCAGCTAAAACAAAAAACAGCCATAAAAAAGCCACCTGTGACAAGAGAAAGAAATCCGAATATAGCCCAAGCGAATGCGAGTGAACTAATATTCACATTTTTCAGAAATTGTTTGACTTAACAACCCCACCTCCAATCATGGGCCGCTTCCTAGCGGACCATGACCAGGTATAACCCTGTTGAGGAAACACTAAAAAGTTAACTCAAGAAGATGCCTATAAACAGGAACGAGACACCATTCTGTCACCCAATCTAGTTAAATTGGCACAAGACCTAAAAAACAATCCAATACTAAGAAAAACGTTTGCTGAATACCTTGGTGTAAATGTATACGTTCTCGAAGAAATGAACCAGATTAACGAGTTGGTTAACACACTAGAACTAAGCACAAAACAAACCAACGCTCCTCAGACGGTTAAATAACAGAACAAACATGCCCGTATCGTCATAGAGTCTTGAAACAATCGACCAAGTCCTCTACCCTACTTCTAAACAACGACGTACTAAACAAAGGAAACCACCTATGTCCCGTTACTATCATAACCCCCGATGCAGCAAGAGCAGGCAAGGACTCCAACTACTACAGAACATGGGAACGCCATTAACCCTCATCCACTATTTGGAAACGGGCCTCACTGAAGATGAACTCAACCACATTATAGAGGTGTTAGAACAACCCCTATCCGAGCTAATCCGCCACAAAGAGGCTAAGGCCTTAAATATCCAAATAAAAGCCCTCAATAAAGCCTCTCTTATTAAGACCCTTACCACCCATCCACAGCTTCTAGAAAGGCCCCTTTTGGTCACAAAAACAACCGCTATTATTGGTCGTCCACCTGAACGATTCAAATCAGCGCTTCCATCGTCTAAAACCTAAGCCCTAGATAATATAAAAGATTAAGTTGACGAACAATAATCACGCCCGATAAGATACGATTACAACCATAACAAAACCTAATAATATCGAGACATAAAGGAGTATCAAATGGTCCCCAACAATATTAAATTTACTGAAGATCATGAATGGGCCTTACTAGATAAGGAAACCGCAACTATTGGCATTTCAGCCCATGCCGCCGAAGAGTTAGGCGAAATTGTCTTTGCAGAGCTCTCAGATATTGGTAGTACGGTAGATAAAGCAGACGAAGTGGGTACCATCGAATCGGTCAAAACAGTCTCAAATATCTACTCCCCACTCAGTGGCGAAATCATTGAAGTAAACCAAAAAGCCATCGAAAACCCTAGTCTTATCAGTGATTCCCCCTTTGAAGAAGGCTGGCTCTTTAAAATTAGATTAGCAGACGAATCTGAATACGAAAGCATGATGAGTTCTGAACGGTACGAAGAGTTTCTAGAGCTCACCTAACAGACATCAAACTATCAGGGATCTCTTAGCTAATCCTACAGGAAGACAGATTGCAGTTTTCTCTGTCACGTGGGGCTGCTTTCTTTTTATTCGCTTCTTCTAATTTAGGAAGGAGGTGTTTAACTCTGTCCGAATTTAATGTGCAGATATGGTATTGATCTTGCCTAAACTCATACCTTGAAAGAATAACCTCCGAATACGTCTTTTTTACTAAATTTTCTAAGGATAGACAAAATGACTTCTCTCTACCAAAATAGTTACCAGATTGACATAATTTCACCGTTCTAATCAACGCTAGGGCTTCCCCATCAGGGGTCTTATTATCGTCTTTTTAACGATAGGTTTTGTCTGAAAAGCAATAGAAGTACCAGTTGATTTGCATCTAGTTGCACATGAAAAAGACATGTTTTAATCCTCCTGATTGAATTGATCCAGTAAATCACCGAACGGCTCTTATTTATATTGGGATGATAGATCTTCAATAAGCTTATTCAATACCCCCTGCCTCTCTTCCTCAGTTGAATCAAACAAAAAAATACGGTATTCATGGATGGACAATACTTAGATATCCCCTCATTAATATCACGTTCAAAGAGTTTACCCAGTCCAGGAGTTAATGTCTTAGGAGACAGACCTAAAGAACGAGTACAAATACCTATAAGGAATAATTTTTAAGCCATCTCAAAACTAGACTCATTATCACCAAAGCCCCCAAGCCGCTTTACTGTAACAATAGGTAATAAATAAATCGGTAACATCATTTGCCCTCCCATTAATATAAATCATTATCAAACATGTAATTATTTCTTAAAATCAGAGATTATAATACTTTTAAAGAATAAGAATCCCAAAAGCAATTGGACTAGATGTAAAACGAAAGAAAGAAAAAAGACTTAACGAGACGCTAGAACAACACAATCAGGATCAGCCAGGGCCTCACCCCCACGCGCTTCCATATAGGCAAGAATCCCCAATAAAGAGGCCTTATAAACAGACTCTGGCAAGTCCGAACATATCGCTCGTGTTTTAGATAGAAAATGACGTCCTAAACGCTGCATTTTCACTGGTGCTTGAGAGGCCCGAATCTTACCCTGAAGCCAGGCCAAAGACTCTGAAGAGGGGGTAGAAAACTTAGCTTGAATCTCGGCTAATGCCTCAGGTGAGGACTCTTCACACAAATAAAGAAGCGGCATGGTAGCCGCTCCCATATCCACATCCTGACCAGCACCTTTACCCAAAGTCTCCTCATCACCCATAATATCCAAATAGTCATCTAAGAGTTGATAAACCATGCCTAAATTGAGGCCAAAAGAACGTGCTTGAGACACCCTCGCTGTGTTATCAGATAGATACACACCCGACTCACAGGCCGCTGCAAACAAGATGCCTGTTTTCTTCTTCAATACCATCAAGTATTTTCGAATCGCAAGTTGGGTCTGGCCACGTTCAAACACCTGAAACAATTCACCCTCACACATGCCCTTCACCGTATGACTTATACAACGTAACACATCTAAGGAACCCGCTTCAGCGATCAACTGAAGAGAAAAGGAATATAGATAAACCCCCATAGCAACCGAAACAGGAGTCCCCCATTTTGCCTGAATAGAGGGCTTATTATGACGTAATTCAGCTGAATCAATAATATCATCATGAACAAGAGACGCCATATGAATTAACTCTAGAGACGCCGCAATTAAATGGGCCTTTTTCTGTTGCTCTTTAGTGGGTGCCCCCCCAGAACTAGCCATAAACCATAAATAAAATAAGACAGGTCGTAATCGCTTACCAGGCGTTTCATAAAGGTAGGTTAGAACCGCTTTAATATCGGGATCATAGGGCCGTTTTAAAACATCCTCTAAAACAGAATCAAAGGCGACTAGCTCATGACGGATAGGTGACAGAATTTCTTCTAATCTCATGTAACAATCTCACAAATTTGATCAATATCCACATATTGTTCCACTAAACTCTGCGCCTTTTTTATTTTTTCAGACTCATCTGACTCCACTTTCACTAACATCTGATTAATTTTTGATGCCACTGTAAAGGAATCATCTTCAACCAATAATAACGGTATTTGAGTCCGTTTAATTAAATTTAAGATCTTAGGATGCGGGTTAATTCCGCCCGTAAACACAATCCCAGACACATAATAAATGACTTCTGAGCCTAACATATTACCACATAACGCTGTCATCACAAGCCCCTCACGATTCGCCGGAACGATTAAGAGCGTATTTACTGAAAAGGCATCCAAGGCATCATGGGGCAACATATCCCCAATGACACATTTTTCAACAATGTTATAAAGTGAACTCTTCCCAGACAATAGTTTGGCATTCAAGTCACGTGCAATACCACGAATAGTCGGCTTAATAAGCATATTAACAAACGGGATCATACCCAACACATTGACCCCATGAGCCTTTAACCCCTTTTCAATGAGAGGGCTTACCTTATCATATTTTTCAGGACGTACCTTATTTACAATAACGCCGGCTAGCTCCACACCTTTCAATTCAAACAATGCTTTATTCAACATAATCTCGTCAATACTTCGACCAATACCACCCAAGGCCACTAATATGACCTTAGATCCTAGCTCTTTTGCCACATCCGCGTTAGAGAGATCAAACACCGATCCCACACCCGCATGGCCTGTCCCCTCGATTAGCATAAAGTCCTTGCCTTTTGACAGACTCGTATAGGCTTTTTTGACCTTCCCAATTAAATCTGTACGGCGACCACCTGAAATATATTTTTCAGTAAACCCCTGAGGAACAGCAATGGGACTCATTAAACTAAATTTATCTTTGAACCCATAAGTTTCACCAAATAGGACTGCATCCTTATCGATTTTCTTATCTTCAATAAGTTTATAGTGCTGGCCCACCGGTTTCATATAGGCCACTGACGAAAAGCGCTTCTGAAAGGCATGCAGCAACCCCATAGAAACGGTGGTCTTCCCATCGTTCTGGCGAGTTGCCGCAACAAAAACCTTTTTCACAATACCCCCTTAGGCAACCTGAGCAACCAATTGTTTCTTCACCGTCTCACCGATATCTGCAGGCGAATCCACAACAGTAATCCCACACTTAGCCATAATTGCTTTCTTAGCCGCTGCAGACTCATCTGCACCCGACACAATCGCACCAGCATGCCCCATACGACGCCCTGGAGGTGCTGTTTGACCCGCAATAAAGCCAATAACAGGCTTTTTAACAGATGTCCTCACATATTCCGCGGCTTCGATTTCCATGGATCCACCGATTTCGCCGATCATAACAATGGCCTCTGTATCTGGATCCTCTTCAAATAATTTTAGAAGGTCCACCATTTTAGTCCCAATAATAGGGTCCCCACCAATACCAACGCATGTTGATTGGCCTAACCCAACGTTACATAATTGATGAACAGCTTCATAGGTTAGCGTACCTGACTTAGAAATAACTCCTACTGTCCCTTTCTTCGCAATAAAGCCAGGCATAATCCCTACTTTTGCTTCATCAGGGGTTAACAACCCTGGACAATTAGGCCCCACTAATCGAGCATTCGTTGTTTTAAGATAGGCATAGACCTTCACCATATCCTCAACAGGGATCCCTTCTGTAATACAGACAACTAATTCAATCCCTGCTTGAGCTGCCTCCATAATAGCGTCCGCTGCAAAAGCAGGTGGAACAAAGATGAGAGACACATTTGCTTGAACCTGTGCACGTGCTTCTGCACAGGTATTAAAGACCGGAACACGGCCATCTAAGGCTGTTTGACCACCTTTACCAGGGGTCACACCACCCACCACATTTCCAGCATACTCTAAACACTGACCCGCATGAAAGGACCCCTCAGTCCCTGTAATACCCTGAACAATGATTCGTGACGTTTTATCAACTAAAATAGACATAATATTAAACCTCGCTCTAGGATGTTGCGGATGCAACCACTTTTTCTGCCGCATCTGATAACGAATCAGCAGAAATAATGGAAACTCCGGAATTCTTCAATAAGTCTTTTGCAACATCAGCATTGGTACCTTCTAGTCGCACAACAACAGGAACTGTCAAATCAAGTTCAGAAACCGCTTGAATAATCCCATTTGCAACACGATCACAACGAACAATACCACCAAAAATATTAATTAAAACCGCTTTTACAGACGAATCCGATAGAATAATTTTAAACCCATTCTTAACGGTATCTACATTAGCACCGCCACCCACATCTAGAAAATTAGCAGGCTCACCACCCTTGAGTTTAATGATATCCATAGTAGACATAGCTAATCCAGCACCATTCACCATACACCCTACATTACCCTCTAATTTAATGTAATTCAGGTTATATTTACTGGCTTCCACTTCAGTAGGATCTTCTTCATGTTCATCACGCATAGCCACAATATCCGCATGACGGTAAAGCGCATTACTATCAAAATTAAATTTTGCATCCAACGCAATAACATTATTCTGATCCGTCAAGACAAGCGGATTGATCTCTGCAATAGAGGCATCATTTTCTTGAAAACAGCGATACAAATTTAAAAATAATTTCACGGCCTGCTTAAACGCATCGCCTTCAAAGCCTAGCGCATAAGCTAATTTTCGGGCTTGAAAGCCTTGTAACCCAAAACCAGGTTCCACAGACTCACGAATAATCTTTTCAGGTTGAGACGCAGCCACTTCTTCAATTTCAACGCCACCCTCAGTAGAGACCATGACCACATTCTTACCAGAAGACCGATCCAACGTAATCGCAACATAAAATTCTTTTGCGATATCAATGGCTTCTGTTAGCATTACCTTACGGACCAATTGTCCTTCAGGACCTGTTTGATGAGTTTTCAAGGTCATCCCTAAAATTGTCTTGATATGTGTTTTAGCATCCTCTCTTGTCGGACAAAATTTCACACCCCCACCTTTACCACGACCACCTGCATGAATCTGAGCCTTCACTACAAACTGACTCGCATTCAGATCTTTTTCCACACTTAATATTGCCGCTTCTGCCTCCTCTTGGGTTTGAATCAGCACCCCGTCCTGCACAGGGATACCATAATTTTTGAGTAACTCTTTTGCTTGATATTCATGTATTTTCAAAATGGGCCAGTATAGGCCGTTATGAGTCAAGTTGTAAAGTTAAGGCTCTCCCCCTACTCATAACAAACTAAAACCCAAGCATATACTAAGGTTTAATATAGCAAATCATTTTCAGTTGTCACCTGATAAGAACGTAGCAATTCTATAGCATCCTGATCATTCATCTTGGACACAATATCCAAAGGCAATCGATCAAGCGTATCCCTGGCATCAACCTTTGCTCCCTGTCGCAATAACCACTTCATCAACGGTAACTTTTGAGGGCTTTCATTAGGCAAAGACGCAACAACATATAAAGACGTCATATTATGTTCAGTGATTAAAACCATATCAACATGAACCCCTTCCCTTGAATCAAGCAAGTCGTATAACCCCTCACTTTTAGAGTTACAAATATCAGCATGTATCTTCCAACAAAACCCAACTAATCCGTTACTTTCTACATTGGTAATTCCGTCCAAACTTAATGGTGATGGTCTTTTTGATCGAAATGACATAACTTTATTCATAACAAGCTCCAAACTATAAGTATTTTACATAAATTAATATAGATATATAAGTTGCAATGAAAAAAAAACAACCCTATGGTTTCATAGTTATAGACAAAAAAGCCTTTCATTGAGTAGCATACAGATTATGAAAACAACATCCACACAAGCTATTCAAAAGCTTGATGCCATTACCATAACAAAAATGTCTGCTGGAGAGGTCATTGATCGGCCAGCCTCTATTGTAAAAGAGCTCATTGAGAATAGCATTGATGCAGGCGCAACCCTTATCCAAGTCGATATAGAAGCCGGTGGGTCACGCCTCATTCAAGTCCAAGATAATGGCTGCGGCATTCCTAAAGACGACCTCCTCTTAGCCCCTGTGCAACACGCTACTTCTAAACTCCAGAATATTGAGGACCTCTATACCCTTCATACACTAGGCTTTCGTGGCGAAGCGCTGGCCAGCATCTGTCACGTAGCAAAACTCACCATCACATCGGCAACAGACGAAAGCAATGGCCATAAACTCCATGCTTCAGAAGGTCAGATATCCGATATCACACCCTGTCCACACCCCAAAGGGACCACCATGACAGTTCAGGATCTCTTCCATAGTGTCCCTGTCCGTCAACGCTTTTTAAAATCGCCAGCAACAGAACTCAGTTACATCAAAGATGTCATTATCCACCATGCCTTACTTCAACCAACAATCGATATGGTCCTCCATCACAATGGTGCCGAAATCCTCAATACGTCTGGCATTACCTCCCTAAAGGAGCGTTTAGCCCTTATCTACGATAAAGCATTATTACCTAAATTCATCCAAGTAGAGGCTATGTTTGGCCCCATCAACGTCCAAGGCATCATCTCTAACCCCACCATCACCTTCCCCAATCGAACAAAACAACTAATAGGGATCAATAAACGGCCTATCAAGAGCCCCATTATCCAAAAAGCGATCCAACAAGCCTACCGAGACGTTATCCCTCAAAACCGCCATGCACTCGCCATTCTTAATCTCACGCTCCCTACACAAGAATGTGACATTAATATCCATCCCCAAAAACAAGATATTAAAGTTATCAATTCAGGGATATTGTTTGATAGCGTTAACAAAGCCATTAAACTCGCATTTCAACGTAATCCACAAACAACCTACAATTCCCCACACATAATACCTGAAAAAGCACCCCACTCAAGCACTCTATCCAATTCCACAACACCAACCAATGGGCCCACACCAATAGCCAATCATCGACAACCAATAGACCCCAAACAATTAGAGCACCTAGAACAAGTGGCCATTGTTCAGGCCTTTGAAAAACGCGAACAGGATCGCCATAATAAAACCCCAGATATCCCAGACCCTATCACATCAAACGCCCCCACTTTACCAGAAAACGAGCTAGAAGAAGCCCATTCACTGTTCTCTCAGGATACCTATAAAGCCATCGAGTCTGAACAATTTGAGTATCTCCAAGTATTCAACACTTATATTCTAGTTAAGAGTCCAACAGGACTATGGATACTAGATCAACATGCCGTTCATGAACGCATTCTCTATGAGCAGATCAAAATGTCCGCCTTAGCAGAAACCAAAACCCAACCGCTCCTTATTTCAAACGTCTTCACGCTTGAAAAAGATATTCATGCGCTATGTCTCGAGTCAGCCGCACTCTTTGATGCTCTTCATATTAAGCTAGAAGATTTTGGAAACAACCAAATCATCGTTAGAGAAGTTCCCTTAGCTTTTACAGACACCTCGGTCGAACCACTCATCCTGGATCTCCTCAACCACATCAAAACCCTTCCTGGATCCACGCCAGACCTCCTCCTAACCCAAAAAGACAAGCTCCAAATGATCGCCTGCAAAGCCGCTATTAAAGCTGGAAAAACACTTCACCAACAAGAAATCAAACACCTTTTATCAGCACTTATTCAATCACCCTCTCGATTCACCTGCCCCCATGGGAGACCTCTATTTGTGAAATGGGGAAAGCCTGAATTGGAACAGCTTTTTGATAGACGATAACCCCAACTATGACCCTCTTTCAATATTTACATGTTGACAATTTAAAAATAGAACGCGGATAATCTTCCAATGTCAAAACATATTGTTATTGTTGAATCACCTGCAAAAGCTAAAACCATTGGCAAATTCTTAGGCGATGATTATCTTATTACAGCATCATATGGACATGTCCGGGATCTTCCTAGCAAAAAATTGGGGGTAGATGTAGAGAATAATTTTGAGCCCGACTATTCCATCCTTAAAGATAAGAGTAAGATTATCAAGGATCTCAAGAAACTCTGCCAGAAAAAAGAAAACATCTTTCTGGCGACTGACCCTGATAGAGAAGGAGAGGCAATTGCATGGCATCTTGAACAGGCTATTAATGTGGTCAAATCAAAAATTAAACGAATCGAATTCAATGAAATTACAAAACCCGCTATCCAACATGCCATTGAAAATAGCCGAGACATTAACGAAAATCTTGTCAATGCACAACAAGCACGCCGTATTCTTGATCGACTCATCGGTTATAAATTAAGCCCTATCTTATCAAAGAAAATTCGTCGTGGCCTAAGTGCAGGACGTGTCCAATCAGTCGCTGTAAAACTTATTTGTGATCGTGAGAAAAGTATTGATGCCTTTATTCCTGAAGAATACTGGCTCATTGATGTCGATCTCAAAATCAACAATGAAAAAGCCACCTTACTCACACGACTTTTTGCGGAAGAAAACGAAAAAAACAAATGTGAGATCGGTAATAAAGAACAAGCAAACGCCTATGTGGCCCACCTCAATCAATCCAACTATTACGTAAAAGGAATTACCAAAAAAGGTCAAAACCGTAACCCTTACGCCCCGTTTATTACGTCCACATTGCAACAGGACGCCTCACGAAAACTCAATTGGAGTACCAAACGGACCATGATAGTAGCACAACAACTTTATGAAGGGGTTGAAATCCATGGCGAAGCCACTGGTTTGATTACCTATATGCGTACAGATTCCACGCGTATTGCACCTGAAGCCCTTCATGCAGCACAAGACATGATTCTCACTCGATATGGCAAGAAGTATGCCTTAGATAAACCACGTATCTTTAAACAAAAGAAAAATATCCA
>CAZIOF010000023.1:0-6580 GCA_964540745.1 uncultured Candidatus Marinamargulisbacteria bacterium | reverse complement strand
TAGCTATGACGCAAGCACACCCACCAATAAAGATAATAGATAAAACATTTGATCTAAATGAAGCAAAAAAGAAATTTCCCGAAAAATACTTCAACGTTTATAAAATAATTTTCGAGCTTGATAGCAACAACTCAAACTTTGTTACAACAACGAAGACTTTTTTATTAGAAATAATAACTGATAATAATCATAGTTTTTTATTTTTGAATGAGGAGAAGGACAAAGCGTTATTTAATGTTGGAGATAGTGTTTTATACAACAACATCTCAATATCTTCGACACAAAACAACATCACCTTTGAAAACTTTTTACGCCTGATTAAGGAAGCAAATATTGGAAAGCCTTCGACGTACGGGTCAGTATTGGAAAAATTATTTTCTGGTACGGGGGCTTATCTAAAGCTTAGAGATGGGAATGTGTTTCACACTGAAATAGGAGATAAGGTCTATCAAATACTCCAAAAAAATAAACGGCAAATTGCATCTTATCAATTTAATATTGATTTAGAAGCTTCTTTAGATGATATTGAAGAAGGAATTACAGATCCAATCGAAGTCTTACACCAATTTATTGGAACATATGTGGATCAAGAAATTACTGACCTGGAGGTGAATTTTGACTTCAAAAGTAATGATGAAAAACAGAAAGAAGATACCTCTAGCTTGAATTCTATTTTCAATCTCATCCCAGAAGATCATTACCTTCAAGGATTAAAAATCACTTCGGATGATATTCTTTCTAGCAGACATGAAAAAAATTCAAACCCATTTTTTAAATTAAGAACTCTTTATGAATACTTTAAAGTTAGCTCAATAGAATCTCTTAGCGAACGACTAAAATTTGATATCTTATTTAGATGGTTTGTTGACCTAAAAATGACAGATCCTATTCCATCTAATGAGAAGCTGACAGATTTTGTTTTTTCAGACCAAGCTATTTCCTATAAAGAAGCTTCAGGTGTTTTTGAAACTCCCTCTTAGGCAGCCTTCAACTCACACCACTCCCAAAAGCATTCTTTTAGGTTCGTAATGGTGTCCACTCTCCCCAGCCAGTTTTTACTTTTATTAGTTTCCACAATCATGTTGAATGGCATTTTGAGTTCAAAATGAACTGTTTTCCCCTCCATTATAGAGTTCGATAGTAGATGTTTGAGTAATCGTTGTTTTTCCTTCGAATTTTGCTTTTTGTATAGATCGTGTGCTCGGTGGGCTAGTTCTAGAAGTTCTATACCATTTTTGAGATATTTGGAGTCTGCTTTTTCATGGGCACTTATCTGATTAACAATCCGTTCTCTTTCTTCAGTCCATCGTTCGAATGATCTGGTTAAGAATGTTTCTGATATTTTGCCCTCTAGTTTATCTTCGTAGGCCTGATCCATTTTGTTTTGAAGCTTTGTCAAAGATGATTTCAATTCTTTGATAGCTTTGTTGTGATAAGCTTTTTTGTCTTGATGACTTTCTTTTAGAGCTTTAACAATCCATTCTAAACGCTCTTCACTAAAGTGAATGCTTTTTAAAACATTTTCTAGCTGCTCTTCTATCGCTTCTTCTCGAACATAGTACTTTGCATTGGAGCATGAGCCCTTACCTTTGGTGCAGTGATAATAAACATATTTCCCCTTTTTAATTTCTGCTGTTATTGCACATCCACACTCGGAGCAATTAAGCATACCCATATAGGTAAACTGTCTTTCTGCTCTTTTTTGAGTTTGGGCATTTCCGGTTAATATGGCTTGTGCTGCATTGAATATTTCTGCTGATATAAGCGGTGTGTGTTGGCCTTGGTACAATTGCCCTTTAAAGCGAACCTTGCCCATATAAACTGGGTTTTTGATGATGTTATGGATATTACTTACCGATGCTCGATATTTGGAAATATCCGTTATATACCCTTCTGTCTTTGCTTTTTTTCGAAGCGTTATGAGCGAATGATCACCTGAGACGTACCATTCAAAAAGTTTCTTAACAAAATCAGCTGTTTCGGGATGAGGCTCTATTGTTTTTGAATCTTTATTATTGATGTAGCCAAATGGTGCAGAGCCAGGATAACCTCCTTGCTCAACTTTCTCCAGAAGACCCTTTTTAACTTCTTCGGATAAGTTATCGATGTAGTTCTTGGCCATTAAAACTTTGATTCCGTGCATAAACTTTTCGTTTGAACGACTGTCTTTGCTGATTATTTGGCCTTCCTTAACGAGATGTACGGATAAATCGTACTCCTCCAAAATGACGTAGTCTTTGAAGTTTCGATATAGACGGTCGGTTTTTTCCACCAAGATAGTTTTAACACCAGGATTTTCTTTGATGAAATTAAGCATGGCACCGAAGCCGGTTCTGCCTGATATTTTGGCGGTTTCAATGTCAGTAAATTCTTTTATTATTCTTAAGTTATTTGCTTTTGCATAATCATTTAAAAGCTTTAATTGAGCGGGGATGGAATACCCGTCTTGATGCTGTTCTTTAGAGGAAACCCGTGCGTAAACTATGCAAGAACTGTTCATCTTCTCATGACTCGTCGTTGTATTGTTCAAGGAGTTCAGGCTTATGCTCTTTAACAAGTTTAAGAACATCGTCATCTAATTTAGATTGATAAAATGTTTTTACTGATAATATTTGATCCTTAAGAAACTTAACTCCAGTTAGGTCGGATTGCAGGAAAAGGGCCCCATTTAAGTTTGATTTTCCTTCAATATACGTAGAGATCTTACCGTCTAACTTTTGCTCTAACTCCTCGTAAAAGGTTGCACTTGAAAGATTGGTATTAAAAAAGTGTGAATTTTCGAAACTACTCCAATCCAGAGCTTTGCCTGACAAATCTAAATGGGAAAAATTTGATCCGTTAAAATGTCCATTAAAACTTGTGGCGTGTCCATCTAAAAAGGTAAGGTTTTTATTCTCAAGGTGACAACCTGACAGGCTAATCTCTTTATGACCTAAGGAGTAAAGCCGTTTAATAAGGCCTACTATTCTAAAACCGGCTTCTTCTGAAGACCAACTTCTAAAATCCTCGATTTCTTCGAGATATCCACGGATTTTTTTTCGTTTTTCTAAAAGCTTGTTGCTAATTGCAAACAATACTGCGAATACAAAGATATCCATCAGCATGCCATGTGCTTCGACAAAAATTCCCTCTATAAAGCTTGGGGAATAGTATTTCAAGGAAAGGTAGATAGTGGTTATACCCAATATAAAGAATGCCATCATTGCTGGCTTAAGTTCGTTCATAAGGGACTTAAGGTTCTGGATTCTAGTCATCACTTGCTCGATTTAACACGCTAACTACCAATCGAATCACAACTTTCATATCCTCAGGGTTACTGGCAGCAATAAACAAAGTTAATGTTGCTAAAGCATCGTTAGTGATATGCGTGATAGGGTCTAGTTTATTTTTATTTAAGAAATATAAAAAACAAGCAGCTGCAATCCTCTTGTTACCATCAACAAAGGCATGATTTTTCACGATGAGATACAGCAAGGTTGCAGCTTTTTCTTCGATACTAGGATATAGATCTTTGTCTCCAAAGGCTTGATAAATTTGTTCAATAGCACTTTTAAATCCATTATCTTTTTCCTGGCCAAAGATTTTCGAGTCGTTACTGGCTTTCATCATATCGATAACCTGTTGGTAGGTATCATAATTTACTTTTTCAACTAGCTTCTTATGACGTCCTTTCTTATCAAGTGCTTCATGATCATAGTCATCCAGCAGGGTTAATCCTTTATCAAATTGATCTAATAAAACACTTAGCCCTTTAGCTTCGTCTATTGTTTTGACATGATCTTTCAAAGTGGCGCTTAAGATTTGGATGCCGGTCTTCAGAGTTTTAACTTCCATATTCTTTTCAGCTAATCGTTTTTGATTGATGGCATAGCCTTTAACTAAGTAGTCTTTTAACCGTTGCGTTGCCCATTGACGGAATTGGGTGCCACGCTGAGATTTTACGCGGTAGCCAACGGATATGATGACATCTAAATTGTAGTGTTCAACTTGATATATTTTTCCATCAGAAGCAGTTGTCGCAAAAAGTGCGACAACTGGCTCTTTTTCAAGTTCGCCTTCTTTAAAAATATTGTTCACGTGTTTACCAATTGTTTTGATATCGCGCTCAAATAAGTCTGCAATTTGCTGACGGTTTAGCCAGACGCTCTCTTTATCAAAAGCAACTTTGACCTCTGTTTTTTTATCTTTTGTTTGATAAATAACCAATTTATCCATCTAGAGTCTCCCCCTTCTGAATTTTCTTAAGCAACGTTTTAATATCATTGGAATCGTATAATCGATACCCATTAATAGGATGTCTTTTTGCCTTGAATTTCCCTTTGCGGTCCCAACGCCGTAATGTTTCAGGATTTACCCCTAATATTTTTGCTGCATCTTGAATAGTAATAAGTGTAGTTGTCATGAATTTAACCTTATACATCATTGTACTCCTTTTTGTTTTATCATTGAAGCAATTTTCTTTAAAACGCTCGTTTCATCATTGTCGGAATCAGTTTCAACAGAATTTGAAAATCCCTTAATAATTTCACCTTGCTTAAATTCATCAATATGGCCATAACTGGTGAACGTGGTGATTACATTTTTATGCCCAAGATTTGTGCTCCAGCCTTTAAACTGTAATGGGGTTCGACATTTTTTATAAGCTAGCTGAACTATTGAATTTCGGAATGAATGCGGACAATATCCTTGAATTCCAATTGAAGCCAATGCACCTTTTATTATGTTTCGGGCGGAACCAGTATTTTTCCAGTGAACGCAGTCTAATTCTGTTACAGAAACTGGAGGCTCAGCAACTTTGTTTCTAGGGAATATGGGATCATCACTTGAAAACCCCTTTTCTCTTATTAAAAATTCAACATATGAGTTAATAGCCTCGAAACAAACGTTATCAATTGGAAAAAAATAGGTTCGAATACGCTTTCTGTTTTTTGTCTTTACTGCGATTGGATGTTGATGAATACATTTATCGGCTAAATCTATATGTTTTAACTTGAGTGAAATCAACGCACTAATTCGTGCACCTGTAAGAGAGAGCAGTGATATCAAAGCCCTATTACGTTTGTCTACAGGAGTACGGTCTGGCATCGATTTAATAGCCTTTACGATCTGCTCGATAGTTAGCCAGCGCCTTGGTGTTGTCGCCGCCGCAATCGACTTATCTTCCCTGGATAGGCTCAGATACTCAATCTCATGAAAACGCACTTTACCTTTGTAGCTGGGCTGCTGACTCAACCATTCTAGAAATGCCATCATAAATTTGGAAACTTGCAATACATACGACTTGCTTAGTACTCCTCCAGTTTGTTGAGATGGCGTATTTAACAGATGTTTTTTAAACGCTTTAGCTACGTCTTTATCAAAACGATCATAACCTTTGAATCCGGTAAATTGATCGAAACGATATAAAGCCTCTCGAATACTTCTAATCGTCGTTAGTTTGTATCCTTTTTTACTATGTTCTAACCAATCAAAATAATGGTATTTGATCCGCTCGTTCTTTGCGTTGTATTGCCGCATCATGATTCTCCTTTCTTTTGTGAGTGTTTAGGGGGGAAGGAGTGGAACATGTTAATCGTTTTTCTGCCTCCTGATTTTTTTTGTCTGAATTTGGGGATATCTTAGTTACAATGCATTCGCAAACTGGACATCTAGACTGTGAAAAAGTGCGTTTTAGGCCACCTTCTTTTACCCAAGAATTTTGATAGTCAAAAAGGACGTGGTCACGACATTTCACACAATAAACTTTACTGGGATCCGATTTCTTTTTTTTTGCTGGCCGATTTTTATAGATCCAAGAAATAAGGTCTCCTCCGAAAACCGTATAGGGAATTTTTCCGTCTATCTGCTGGAGCCCATGTTTTAACCACGTGAATACTGTGTGTCTGTGCACCTGAAAAACTTCAGCTATGTCTTCTGCTCTATAACATCGATGACGCTCTATTAGTTTCGGGTTTAATTTTTTTCGGAAGGGTCTAGTCATCAGACTTTTTCTCCCATTCCAAGAGCAATGAAAAAAAGCCAACGATGTCGTTAATGATCTCTTCTGCATCCTGGGCTGTCATTTCTTTATACGAGGAAGGTTGCCATTCAGAGATGGTTTGATCTATTAGACTTTTATCAACACGCTGGTTTTGCATGTCTAATATTGTCTACTCTTGCTTAATAGGAGTGATAGGCCCCTTCACATAGGAAAAAAGGCGATTCTTATAGGAGAGTCTATTTTTTTAGGAAGGCTTTTCTATCTGGAATTGCACCTAGCCAAAAGGAATGATCTTTACCGAAAATATTTACTGAAGAAAAAGGTTCGTTCATTTTTAACACCTTCCTTGCCTGTTTTGCAGCATCCTGAATTTTTGCAAGCAGTTGTTCTTGAGACGCCGATTTTTCATTCTGATCTGGGTAAATCATTTTTTCAAGAGTCTCTAAATCAAACTTTTCTTCAGGTTTTTCTATTAAGACTTTGAGCAATTTAAAAGGAGCAGAAGAAGCTTTCAGTTTGGGTTTTACATGCCAATTAAATACATGTCCACTAATGGGTTGTAGACGCAATGAGCCATATGAGTACCAATTTTGTTCCAAA
>CAZIOF010000022.1:0-4823 GCA_964540745.1 uncultured Candidatus Marinamargulisbacteria bacterium | reverse complement strand
AAGCTTTATGCTGTTGTCCCGCCGATAAACCTGACTGCAGATCCGGAGGTCGTCACGTTTGCAAGCGGCCTGACGATGCCCAGTGGAGTCGCCCTTCTCGGCGACGACCTCTACGTCGGCGCGCTTAACCGTATCTTGCGGTACCGCAATATAGAAACGACGTTTCGCAACAGGCCTCAACCCGAGATCATCACCGAAAAATTGCCAAAAAAACGTCATCACGGATGGAAATACCTCAGCGTGGGCCCGGACCAGCACTTGTACGTTCCGGTCGGTGCCCCCTGCAATATTTGCTTATCTAAGGACGAACGATTCGCAAGTATCCTACGTATAGATCCGAACACGGGTGTATCGGAACTCTATGCCCGCGGCGTTCGCAACAGTGTCGGCATGGCATGGCACCCGGATACGCACCAGTTATGGTTTTCTGACAACGGACGCGACATGCTCGGAGATGACGTTCCTGCTGAGGAAATCAACGTGGTTGAAAATCCAGGGACACACTATGGTTACCCGTTCGTGCACGCAGGGGACGTCGTTGATCCCAAATTCGGTAAGGAAATAGGAAAGCGAGTTTTCGCCCCGCCCGTGTTGCAGATACAGGCCCACAGCGCTGTTCTCGGCATGGATTTCTATACTAAAAACGCCTTTCCCCCAAGCTACCAAAACGCGCTTTTTGTCGCTGAACACGGCTCCTGGAATAGAACCCAAAAGGTCGGATACCGCGTCAGCGTTATCCGCACCGCACCCGATCAAACCTTAACCTACGAACCCTTTCTCGATATCTGGCTTAAAGGACAAAAAGCCTCAGGTCGTCCCAACGACGTACTCGTTTCACGAGACGGGAATCTGCTCATATCGGACGACCAAGAAGGTGTTATTTATCGTGTCGAGTACCAAGGAGAAAGCTAACGACGCCACCACCGCCGCTTCGATAAACGCGATCGACACGATTTGAGCTGCGCCTCGTAAATTGCTGCCTTCGCACTAACTCGTGCAGCCGCGTTCCTGAGCCATTGATTACGTTTCCAGGTGCCCCGCCGATACCCCGACAAGCCTTCGTGGTATGCGAGGTATAGGTGTTGGACGTTTGTTTGAGGAATCGATAACTCACGGGAAGCCCGATTCAAATACCAGCCAATGAAATCTACGGCATCGTCGAAATCGTCTCGGTCGGCAAATCGCCGGCCTCGGTCACGAAGATAATCGTCCCACGTTTCGTCTGTAGCTTGAGCGTATCCGTACGCGCTGGACGGACGTCTTCCGGGAAAAATCCATAGAAATTTGCGGCGCGGCGGTCGTGCATCGGGCACATACGACGATTCCTTATGCGTCACCGCCATCAACGTTGAGGGTTGAATTCCCCACCATTTATAGGATGCATCAACGGCCCGGTACCACCTCGGTTTTTCCGCAAATATTTCGCATACGTCGTCAGGATCTTCCGGCGGTGTCGAAGCACACCCCGAAACGACAAAGACCAATACGACAAACCTAATCGTGCTCATGGTTGCTCAGAAACACCAAAAAGTCGGCCTCATTTAGGACGGGAATTTCAAGAACTTCGGCGCGAGCGAGTTTCGCTCCCGCACCCAGGCCAGCCACCACGCGTGTGGTCTTGGAAGAAACGGATCCGGCGACTTTCGCGCCCAAATTTCGTAATCGTGTCCGAGCTTCGGCACGAGACATCACTTGAAGCGTTCCTGTCAGCACCCAGGTCTCACCAACACACGGGCGGCTGACTTGCTCAGCAGCGACGGGCCAATGCACCCCGGCTTCCACCAGAGCTGAAACGATCACTCTGTTATCACGGTCGTCAAAGAAGTTCTTGATGTTGGCGGCTACGATAGGTCCAACGTCTTCGATCTCGTGCAGTTCATCGAGTGATGCCTCCATCAGTGCCTCAAGGTCACCAAAACGCTCGGCCAAAGCGATAGCTGTGGCTTCGCCCACTTCTCGTATCCCTAACGCATAAATGAAACGGACCAACGTGGTTTCACGACTCTCGCGAATTGATTGCAGGAGATTTTCCGCCGACTTCTCACCCATCCGGTCCAACGCTGCCAATTCTTCACCTTGTAATCCGTATAAGTCCGCGGGGTTCTTGACAAGATTTTGATTGACTAACTGATCGATCAACTTTTCCCCCAACCCCTCGATGTCGATTCCCGATCGCGAAGCAAAGTGTTGTATCGCCTCCTTCCGCTGCGCTACACAGTTCATACCGGCAGGGCATCGGACCACGACTTCGTCCGCGATCTTTTCGAGGACTGTCCCACATGCGGGACATATCCTAGGTATAGAGATTCGACCCGCGCCCGGCGTACGTCGTGATTCCACAACGCTGATAACTTGGGGTATGACATCACCGGCCCGGTGAACAATCACGGTATCGCCTCTCCGAATGCCGAGTCGCGTTACCTCATCCATGTTGTGCAATGTCGCATTAGACACCGTCACGCCTCCCACAAACACAGGTTCGAGTTTTGCAACCGGTGTAATTGCACCGGTCCTACCAACCTGGAATTCAACGTCGGTTATCACCGTGGTGACTTCCTCAGCTGGATATTTGAACGCCATCGCCCATCGCGGTCTGCGGGTCACCGATCCCAAACGCTGTTGCACGCCAAAATCGTTGGCCTTTATGACGACCCCATCGATCTCGTAACCCAACGAAGCACGACCTTGCGCCAGTCGCTGGACGTACTCGATGCACGCTCCGATATCTTCCACGACTTCGATGCGATCGTTAACGCAACATCCCCAATTCCTGAATGCCTCCAACACGTCCGAGTGCCTGCGTGGGCGGAATTCCTCGCTACAACTTCCCATCGCATAACAGAATATTGCCAAAGGCCGACCCGCCGTCACGCGCGGATTAAGCTGGCGGAGGCTACCGGCTGCCCCATTTCGGGGATTAACAACAGGCTTTTCCCCTGTCTTCATTGCGAGCGCGTTGTACTCGTGAAATCCGACGAGAGGCATGTATATCTCGCCGCGAATTTCGATAGATCGTGGAACATCTTCGTGCAATAGACGCAACGGAACCTGATCAATGGTTCGGACATTATTTGTAATATCTTCCCCGATTTCGCCGTTACCACGCGTCGCAGCACGCATCAGCACACCATCTTCATACAGCAAACTGACGGCAACTCCATCGATCTTCGGTTCGCAAACGTAGTGAGGGATCTCTCCATCCAAAATCCGTTCGCAGCGATCCCGCCACGCTTGAATTTCAGCATCTGTTGCGCATTTATCCAACGAAAGCATCGGAACGCTATGCACAACCTCGTCAAATTGGGTCAGCGGCTCAGCCCCAACGCGCTGTGTCGGTGAGTCAGAAGCTACCAAGTGGGGGTGTGTGTGCTCGAGCTCGACGAGACGATCGAACATTAGGTCAAATTCAACATCCGGGATTTCTGGATCGTCAAGCACGTGGTAACGGTGCAGGTGGAAACGTAGTTTTTCCCGGAGCTCTTTTATCTCTTTCTTTGGTTCCATCATCTCGCGTAGCCTCCACCGATTCGGCGGTCGAGTTCATCCACCTTGGCTCGTCCCGATGATCTACCGGATTCTACGCACGCACCGACATCTTCTTGCGAGCAAATTCGATGATCTGCTGGCGATAGTGTTCAATAACTTGACTGGTCATCAAACTCATGTGCTCGTCCCTTAGCTCTCCACCTAACGTTTTTGCCGTATCTTTTGCTACCGACAACATATCGTCGTAGGCACTGAGTGGATCACGCGGCCCCGGTATTCTAAGGAACATCGTAATGCCTGGCGTTGCCATCGCCTTAACGTCCGCAAGATCGAAAGATCCTGGCTCAACAGCATTCGCGACACTGAACTGAGTCACACCATCCTCATCAATCCGGTGGAATATATTCATATCACCGTATTTGAGTCCATGCCGAAGAAGTTCTTCGAGGACTTTCGAACCATTCCAACGTTCTCCCTCTGAATCCATCACCGAGACGACTACTAGATCGGTTGGGTCGTCGAGTTCTAGGATGGCGGTACCATTCGACTCACGCTCGATCTGTTTAGATGCCTGCTCGCTATCCCTTCGAGTTCTTCGAAATCTGGAGGGCATTCCTTCGGCAACAATGGGGGCGTTGTTCGACATCGTTCCATCAACACGAGCTTCGTCAAAAGACAAGGTGCCGCTTCCGGTCGCGATTTCGGACTCACCAACCAATACCTCGTTCTGCTGCAAAGGCAGTTTGCTCGAAGCTAACGAAGGTCTTTCATTCGGAGCTACCCGCGCACCACCATTGGGCAGTTCACCTCGTAAAAGTTCCATCTCATCGAACGCCGATGCAGTGACAACTTCTTCTGCAAGTTCCATCTTCAAAGGGTTTCTCCGGGATCGTCGCGCTACCCAAAGACCGTGTGCGATGACCGCTGCAATGAGCAAAGCCCCGCACGCCAGAATAAATATCTTCATGTCCACTAGAATACCTCGGGCCCGACTTATCGTCGGGCTAACCTACGGCCATTTCTGCCGCTTGTTCTACATCCACCGAGACCAGCCGGGACACACCCGGTTCATTCATGGTCACGCCCAGAAGGTGATCGGCCATTTCCATCGTTAGCTTGTTATGAGTGATCACCACGAACTGCACTTCGCTCGACATCTCTTCGATAAGATCGGCAAATCGAACGACATTGGCATCGTCCAACGGCGCATCAACCTCATCGAGGAGACACACTGGGCTCGGATTTAACTGAAAGATTGCGAACACGAGCGCTACCGCCGTCATCGCTTTCTCGCCTCCAGATAACAAGTGAACGTTGGCATTACGTTTACCTGGTGG
>CAZIOF010000021.1:0-4331 GCA_964540745.1 uncultured Candidatus Marinamargulisbacteria bacterium | reverse complement strand
AAGACACGTCGATGGACAGGCTTTAAACCATCTCTCACATCGGGTAGCGCTCGTCCGACAATGCCTGACATTGCATACTCTAAATAGGATGACTTCATCTCATCATCAATGTTTATAATTTCGTTATTTGATTCTATAAGGTCTTGTTCTTCTGACATTTAAAGTTCCTCCATTAAATATCGATCCAGCGAACAGTTTTCGCATACTTTTCAATAAATTCGCGTCGGGGCTCGACTTTATTTCCCATCAAAATTGTAAAGATTTCATCGGCTTCTTCGCCATCTTCTAGATTTACTTGAAGTAGTGTTCTAATCTTTGGATTAAGCGTTGTATCCCATAATTGGTCTGGGTTCATTTCCCCTAATCCTTTGTATCGCTGTAAATTAACTTTATCTTTTCCGATTTCCTCTAATGTTTCAGTTAATTGTTTTTCGTTATAGACATATTTCTTCAAAGACCCTTTTTTCACAAGGTATAGAGGTGGTTGGGCAATATAAAGAGATCCTGCTTCTATGAGTTCTCGTGCATATCTGAAAAAGAATGTGAGAAGTAAGGTTCGAATATGGGCACCATCTACGTCTGCATCAGTCATAATAATAATTTTATGGTACCGTAACTTATCTAACACAGCTGGTCGTTTTTCTGGTTCGGGTGTAGTTTCTCCATCTAAGGGTGATTGTAGTAATTCTGACTGTTCCGAGTTGGGTGATGTTGTTTTTTCATTGTCGTCGTCATCATCTTTTCCAGAAAGCCCTTTTACAGATTCAGGGCCTATCGCTGTTATTAGTGAGCGAATTTCCTCATTAGCAAGAATTTTGTCTAGGCGGGCCTTCTCTACGTTAAGGACCTTTCCTCGAAGGGGTAGTATAGCTTGAAAATTTCGATCGCGGCCTTGTTTTGCAGATCCTCCTGCTGAATCTCCTTCTACTAGGAAGAGTTCACAATTCTCGGGATTATCATCTGAACAATCGGCTAATTTTCCTGGTAAGGTTGTACTTTCTAGTGAGGTTTTGCGTCTAGCAAGATCCTGTGCTTTTCGTGTGGCTTCTCGAACACGTTGTGCGATTAATGCTTTGTTGATAATAACTTTTCCTATTTTAGGATTAGTTTCAACAAAGTCATTTAACCCTTCATCAGTTAGAGAATCAACAATTCCTTTGATTTCTGAGTTACCCAGTTTTGTTTTTGTCTGGCCTTCAAACTGTGGATTAGGTAATTTTACACTTATGACAGCTGTTAGCCCTTCCCTTAAGTCGTTCCCTGAAAAAGATTTGTCTTTTTCTTTAAGCAAGTTATATTTTTTCGCAAAGTTATTGATAACACGTGTTAGAGCTGTTCGGAAGCCAGATAAATGGGTGCCTCCTTCTCTAGTTCGAATATTATTTGCAAAGGAGATGACTTGTTCGTCGTAATAGTCTTCAAGATATTGTAAGGCAACTTCAATTTCGTACTCATCTCTTGTTTTTTTGATATACATTGGGGGTGAGAAAAGAGGTGTTTTATGTTCATTAATTGATTCTACATAGGATTTTAATCCTCCATCAAATTGATAAATCTTTTCTGTGGGTGTTTCATAACGGTTGTCATTGAATATGATTTTGATACCTTGGTTGAGAAATGCTAACTCTTTTAATCGGTGGTCAATGATTTCCGACGTAAACTCAACACTATCAAAAATCTTCTCATCTGGTTTGAAGGTAATAGTAGTCCCAGTTTGTTCATCTGTTGTGTCGCTGAATTCACCAATCAGCTTTTTTGGTGTTCCTCGAAAATACTTTTGATTATATTTTTTATTGTCACGACAGACTTCTACTTCAAGCCATTCGGCTAATGCGTTTACAACTGATACGCCTACGCCATGAAGACCTCCAGATATTTTGTACCCCTTCCCTTCAATTTTACCGCCGGCATGAAGCGTTGTCATTACAACATCGACTGCAGGAATCTTTTTTTCTTTGTGTGTATCGATGGGGATCCCTCTACCGTTATCTTGTACAGTTACGAGATTGTCAGGGTCGATGGTGACTTTAATTTCAGAGCAATAGCCTGCCATTGCTTCATCAATACTATTATCAACAACTTCAAAAATGAGGTGGTTTAACCCATTCTTTCCCGTTGAACCAATGTACATGCCAGGCCTTTTTCTAACGGCTTCCAGGCCTTCTAGTACTTTGATTTGGGTGGCGTTATAGTTGTGCGTCATACGTTACTTCTCCTCAAAATATAAAAAGATATTATTTGTGCTTTTTTAGCTATACAGATCTGTTTATAGAATAATCTGAAATAATATGTGACGTTATTTTATCATGAATCTTTATTTTATGCCTCCACCTATAAAATGGATAATTTCTATCCGATCTCCTGCCCTTATTTGTTGGTTTAATTGAGATGCTTTTAATAGTGTATCATTGTATTCAATAATAATATGTTTAGCGTTAATTGAACGACTTGAGAGTAGTTTTTCAAGGGTATCTGTTTGGTGATTAATAGATTCTGATTGTCCGTTGATAAAAATATCCATTATTTTAAAGGAGCGATACGATTTATAGGCCAGAATGTATAGAACGCCATGCCTATGATTTCATCTCTTGTTATGTAATGGCGGTTGATTCCTTCTGTGTATGACCAAAGTCGTGAGTCGAACGAATTTGCTCGATTATCTCCTAGCATGAAATAACCGTTTTTTGGAAGAGTTTTTGGTCCAAAGGAGGTCGTGTCTCTTTGTATGTTAATACCAGGGAGTAGGAGTAGCTTTTGATTGATGTAGACGAGCCCATCTTTAACTTCAACGGTTTCATTTGGAAGTCCAATGCATCGTTTGACATATTCTTTTCCGTCTTTGTTCGGGGATTTAAAGACGACAATATCACCGCGTTTTGGGTCGGTGAATCGATAGATGAACTTATTTACTAGGAGACGGTCATTAAACTTGAGTTCATGAGGTTCGAAACTATCGCTTCCGCCTTTAATAGTAGGATACATTGAGCTCGTTGGGACGACCGATAATTGTAGAATATAGGTTTTGATGATTAAGACAATGAGTATTGTTATGGGTAACGTTTCGACTAGAAGATCCATAATAAAATATTTAATCGGATTCGTTTGTTTTAAACTGTTTTTATAGGTCTTCCAACGGACATACTTTTCTTTAAGTGGCGTGATCATAATTATAGTTCCAAATTAGGGGAAATTAGCATTTTATAGTCTCTTTTGCTATGTTGAAATAGCAGGGGATTCCCCTTAAATAAAATTAAAAATACTCTAGTATAAACTTTGTCTAATGTCTATGCTTTGCTGTTTACTATTTTGGATAGGCTTCATAACTTGTCGGTATAATCGTCAGACGGTATACTCGATTTAGATAGTCTCTAATCACTATGATCATATTTTTATCTAAATTACAGTTTTTTCTTAATTACACATCTGGACTGATTTGTCTCGGTGTATTGGTACTATTCGGCATGGAGTTGGGGTTTCAGTTTTCTGTTGAGAACAGGGCATTACTTTTAGATATCCATGAAATGTTGTTTTTATATTTTATTGTGGATATGTGTTTACGGTTTGTTCTTCGATGGGGGTATCGACGTTTTGATTTTAGATTAACAGACTTGGTTCTTTTTGTGCCGCTGTATGCCCATTTCGTTTTAGAATGGTCGTTTTTAGGCTACTTTTTTCTCATTCAAATTTGTACATTAGTTATTGTTTTGGGACGTTTGGGACATGTGGGTGGTCTTATTGAGAAGTTGCGATTAGACCCCACACAGCTGTTTGTTTTAGGGTTTATCTTTTTTGTTTTTATAGGGTCATTGTTGTTGAGCCTTCCTTTGGCAACCCCGACAGGTGTTGAGATTCCTTATATAGATGCGTTATTTACGGCTGTTTCAGCTGTTTGTGTGACGGGTTTGGTGACCTTGGATATTGGGACTAACTATTCGTTGTTTGGTCAGATAGTTATTTTATTTTTGATTCAGATTGGTGGACTTGGGATTATGGCATTTTCTGCTTTGTTTGCACTTTTTTTAAGGCGAAAAATGTCTCAAAAAGAAACGACAGAGTTTCAAGAAAGCTTTGCTTCAGTTGATTTTACAGAGACTTTAAACATTATTAAGGCAATTTTTAAATATACTTTGGTTTTGGAATGTGTTGGGTTTGGCCTCCTTTTTGTTGTTTGGAGAGATCGTTTCGAGTCTGTTCCAGAATTGTTGTTTTCTTCTATTTTTCATTCAGTCTCAGCTTTTTGTAACGCGGGGTTTTCTCTTTATTCTCATAATTTGGAGTCTTTTTCACATGATGGGGTAACCTTAATTATTATTGCCATTTTAATTATATTG
>CAZIOF010000020.1:0-5157 GCA_964540745.1 uncultured Candidatus Marinamargulisbacteria bacterium | reverse complement strand
CCTTTTTTCCGCTTCGGCTTTTGGTCTATACGTGCATGGGACTAGGCTTTTTTTCCGTGCTCATTATCCAACTCCTCAACCTGCTGTCACAGGTTATCCTCATCTCTACCCCTCATCGAATTGCTACCTTTCTGATTGTCCTCACACTTCTGAGTCTGATCGCCTATGGGTCAAGCTTCATTCTAAAGGTAAGGACCGTTCATATCCGGTCCCCTAAACTGACAAAATCACATCGGATTGTCTTTATTAGTGATGTCCACCTAGGCTCCACGAATACCGCTCATCTGTCCACGATCATCCAAAAAGTCCAAGCCCTTAACCCCGACGCCCTGTATATTGGCGGGGATCTCATTGATAGCAGTGCAGTTAAGGTAGACCAACTCGCTCTCTTTAAAACCCTTAAGATGCCTATCTTCATGGTCACAGGGAACCATGAGTATTATATCCAAGACTCTAAATCCAAACTGGCTCAATTGTCTGACTATAATCTCCAACTATTAAACAATGAATCCCATGTCCAGGACGATCTCTGTCTGATTGGACTTTCTGACAATCAGTCCACACGCGCCCAACAAGAACAGCTCCAATCCCTTGTCTCAACCCAACACTTTAATATTGCCTTAGTCCATAAACCGTCCCTATGGCCGACCGTTCCTGAACAGACAGACCTTACCCTCTGTGGCCATACCCATAACGGACAACTCTTCCCGTTTAATCTCCTTGTCCGATTACAATTCCCTTATGCCTATGGCACTTATCAGAACGACCAAAAATGGCTTTACGTAAGCTCTGGGGCAGGGACATGGGGGCCACGGATGCGATTGGGGACCTTTAATGAAGTTGTACTGCTGAACCTGACGCCCTGTTTGTCCTAATATTACTTAGGATATAGGGTCCGTTCATAATCAATTAAACGCCCATTCTCATACCGAAATTGGGCCGAAAAGAAGTCTGGTTGTTCCAACCATTTAAAAAAGTGATGGTCACCCTCCCATAACTCCAAGGCAGACAACTTCTTGGTCTCTATCCAATGGAGCTCACCCTCGTCAGAGTCTATGAGCTCACCTGAAAAGGTAGTGGTTGTATATAAAAATGTCACCCAATCAACCCCATCTTTAAATCTTGGAAAGGTGAGAACCCCACGCCATTGAAGGTTATTAACCACTAAGCCTGACTCTTCTAAAACTTCTCGCTTCACACAGGCTTCAGGCGTCTCACCAGACAAAAATTTGCCTCCCAAGCCATTCCACTTTCCTTTATGAATATCTTTATCTTTTTTGTTTCGATACAACATTAAGGTCTTATCCGATTGTTGGATATAACATAGTGTGGATAACTGGTGCATTTCCTTCACGCCTCTTTCTAATGGTGCTATGGGCAATCGATGTGTAAAGACTAACCTTTTATGCACTAATTTGTCCATCCATGACCCTTTGTTATATTATAATATTTTATCTTTAATATATTCCTTATTATTTTTATGAAATTATCTTTATTATTGTTCGATAACTCACAGTCAACATATTAATATATCTTGTTTCTGGATAACTTAGATGTTCATAAAAGTCTTCCACATGAATGACTTTTTGAATACCTACCTAACAACATTACGCTCATGACAGCGCCTTATTTCCATGTCTAAGCTATTGATTTTTATAATACAAATCATTATTGAAAATTCTATTAGATTGCACTAGAATACCGCTTTTAAAATTATTTTATGTGGATTATTTTTATGAATCACTAAAATTTATCTATTTCATGACAAAGGAGCAACTATCATTTTACATAAACAACTTGCACAGAAAAGACATTCTGAGACTCAATTTGAGAATCCCCCTAACAAACGTCAACGACAAGAAGAGGATACGACAACCCGTTTATCAATGACTGCCTCTAGCTCTATGTCTTCATTAGCTGCCTCGCCAGTATCATCGCCTCCTCCAGCTAATTCGCCCTCGATCTTTAGTTCTTCGCAGGTGACACAACCGACTCAAGCTGAACGCGTTCTCACGCCACTTCCTAGCAGCCATCCCTCCAATACCTGCCCCTCTATTTTCAAGGACTACAATCCTGAATTATTTCCAATGAACCTTCAATTTACGAAATATACAAGATCCGATGGACAGACAGGCCTGACTTTCTCTTTTTCTGATTATCAATTTCTCAGATATTCGACAATGAGTACTCGTAATTCAATATACCCAACCATTCCTATCTATTGTCCTATCCTGCCCTTTGGATGTATAGGTCCTATTGGTGACCCCATCTCCACACCCCTTCGTATCGATTTTCTCCATAGCTGTATGTCGAGCATTATAGATACAACAAAAACCATAGGGGTCAATAGAAGAATAACTGAGACAGATAAAAGGTCCCTTATTACATCAATGCATGACATCCTCAGAATGTCACTATATCTATCCCAACAGAATATAGTTTGGTTAGCAAGGTTAGTCACAAATGCAACCGCAATATTAAAGGATATTAACCCAGAGAAGGTGATCGATCAAAAAACTTGGATGCCATTAGCAAGATGCTTCTACCCCATTGACGTATCAGTACGAACCTCTGAACAAACTTTAAGGGAACTTCAGCTTCAGTTTTATGAACTTAACAACGCACAAAAGACAGCTGTCTCAGCAGACATGGGTGATCTTTCCTCATCAGATCTAGACACAATTCAGTCTGGCGATGTCTATTCAAAAAAAGCCCCTATTATGGCGTCTACTGTTACACTCGAAGACACACAACAACCCACACTGACGGTATCAATAAAAAACTCTGATCGATATAAGAGCCTTCATCAACCTGAATCCATATACACTTATGAGTCCACTTATTTAGATGATATCTAAATCTTAAGTTATTTTTTTATTAATTGGTATTTAGGAATTTAAATCCAACACAAGATAACCACCGGCTATCTTCTTGACTAATAACATGGCACTTTATACCTAAAGTGCCATATCGAGCTAGGTGCTTCTCATGGTCTACTGTAAATAAGGTCGTGTTTTTAGATAACTAAATACTCATATGTGTCCCCCACAAGATTAACTTCTCAAATACCTACTCTAACGACTTACGCTTTTGAGAAGCTCTTACCTCCATATCAGATTTTATAGATTTTTATAATATTACTCATTTTTGAATATTTTATTAGACTACACTAAAATACAATTTTTTAAACAGACTTTGTACTTCTAAAATTCTTCTGAATCACTGAAAACTAGCTTAAAATAATAAAGGAGCCGCTACCATTTCACATAAACGACTTGCACAGAAAAGACATTCTGAGATTCAATTTGAGAATCACCCTAACAAACGTCCACGACAAGAGCCCTCACACCTAAATAATAATGTAAATGATTCATCTTTGACATCCTCTCAATCCACTTCTTCATTGGCTGCCTCGCCAGTGTCATCGCCTCCTCCAGCGGCTTCGCCCTCTATCTTTAGTGATTCACAGATGACACACACTACTCAAGATGAACACGTTTTCAAGGTCTATGAACCTGAGTTATTTGGCAAAATGCGTCCAAACAAGGGGCAACTTGAAAAAGTGGGGCTACTTGCTTACTCCATTAGAACCGATGACCAGATAGGCGTAACTTACTATTATCACGACTATCGAGATCTCAGATCTTCGGAAATGAGTACTCATCTGTCAAAATATCCAACTATCCCTACCCATTCTCCTCCCCTGCCTTTTCGGTGTATAGACCCCATCGGCGAACCCATGTCCACACCCCTTCGTATTGATTTTCTCCATAGGAGTATGTCGATAATTAGCGATACAACACAAACCATAAGAGTCAATAAACGAATAACAGAGATAGAAAAGAAAACCCTCATTAGAGTGATGAATCGCATACTTAGAATGTCACTATATCTATCCCAAAAGAATGTAGTATGGTTGGATAGGTTAGTGGCAAAAGCAACCAAAATATTAAAGGACATGAACCCAGATAAAGTGATCGATCCAGACACTTGGATATCATTAGTAAAATGTATCTATCCCTTTGGACTATCAGTAGGAACCTTTAAAACAATATTAGAGACGTCTAGTCTTCAGTCTTATGAATTTAGAATAAAAGCCAAAGATATAAAAAGAAACCTCTCTCATGGACTGGATGACCTTTCTGATTCTGACCTAAGAATGATTGTAAATGGAAAGGTCTATGTGGTTGAAGAACATACAAAAGACCCCTTCGTTGAAGAAAACATGGAACAACCCTCGCGACCTCATGTTGTATCTAAACCAGATTCCTATATCACCCTCCTTGATTTGGATCACTGAAAAATCACAGGTACAGGGGATTAGACTCTCTTTGTATACCGTATGCCCCCCATTATTCCTTGCTATACTATTTGATATTTATTTTTTAAATTATAGATCATATGATGCCTGACTTATATTTTGATAAACGAAATATTTGAAATAAAATTTTTATACTTACGATAAGCATCTAGTATCTATACTATTTGTTATTATATTTTTAGATATTTAAAAACAAGGAGATTTATTATGCATAGCGTTCAAAAACCACTATCATTATCACCAGTAGGGAGATCAGTTAGGTCATCATCACAAAACAGTACGGAGTCACCAATTAGTAAAGCTAACAGTACGCCTCCGTCTAGTAGAAAGAGAGACCTTGATGATAGCTCACTATCACCTAAATCAAGAAGACCGAGAGGCGCAAGTAGCGCAAGTAGTACAAGCGACGCAAGTAGCGAAGGTGGTATAAGCAACGCAAGTGGCGGTTCAAAACCTACCTTAACCATTTCAACGGCTTTTTCAACGGCTGTTTCAATGCCGTCGCCACCCTTTTCCAACCTCCACACTTCACAATTTAGTAATGGAGAACCGCGTTCTCTGGCCCAGTACTCACCTCAATACGCCCTCCCTGCCCCTTCACCAACTTCAGCTACTGAACTAGCCGCGGCTGAACAACCGGCTCCTGCTCACGCGACTCTTGCTGATTTATCCTTAAACCTCGTATCGACTTTAGCTATCCCCAGACCTATTGTTGCGGAAGCAATAGCCGTTAATTCCTCTTCTCAACCTTCCCCACCTGAACCAGCCGAACCACCTCCCCCAGCTCCAGCAGCTCCAGCAGCTCCAGCCCAACAACCAGCTCAAACAACACCACA
>CAZIOF010000019.1:0-19761 GCA_964540745.1 uncultured Candidatus Marinamargulisbacteria bacterium | reverse complement strand
AATCGCACCCGCCGATTAAAACGGTGGCTGGTATGGTATTGAATTATACTGGATTCTTTATGGGTAGTTGTGAGGGGAGTTCTGTGGAGGGACTATAATACGCAGGATTCATTCGAAATAGTAAGTGCTGATTAAAAAGGTGGCAGGCAAGGTATTTGAGGTGAAAAAAGCGGAACATGTCGCCATGTTTAAAAAACTGCAGCGAACTTTAACAAAAGGAAGGGCTGATTAAAAAGGTGGCAGGCAAGGTATTCAAATAAAAACGACGCATTAAGCGTAGAAGATAGGTGATTGGGTTGGAGGTACTAAATAACGCAGCCTACATTAGAAAAAGGAAGGGCTGATTAAAAAGGTGGCAGGCAAGGCATTTGAGGTGAAAAAAGCGGAACATACTCAGGTATGTGAGCATTTTTGAGACCGATAAATAACGCAGCCTCCCGCCTTTTTAACAGCCCTTAGCGGATTTGACGCAAAAAAGAGGGAACATCCAGATCAAATTCCTCCAGATCATCCTTCTCTTCAATCTCTACAGCCTGGTTAGATTGCGGTTCTTGGTAGGCTGGGTCCACGGGTTGGTTAGGCTGCCCTGTTGTTGGGTTTCCTGGGCCGGTGGTCGGGTTGCCTGAACCGGTGGTCGAGTTTCCTGGGCCTAGGTTTGTATGATTTACGGACTCTCCGTCATCACCCTGGGTAGCGTTTATACCGACTTTGGGCATGGGGGTAGTTTCCTGTGGGGTTTGGGCGCTAGTTTCGGACCGATGATGGGCGCCCTCAAAGTTGGAGGGTTTACTCATCCGTGATACGGTCGGCGATTCTATACCTTGGTAGGGTGCTTGATTCTCAGGTTCGTCCTGTTCATCGAGTGTGGTCTTAAACCCTGTTTCCTGTCTAATGAACGGCGTTTCGGTCTCTTGATCGTGGTTAGAGACTGGTTCTTTCTGCGAGAGTGAGGGTGTGACTGGCGACCTGTTCTCTTCCATGAGAACGGTCTCTATAGCGTTCATTTTAGGTTTATTGGTAAAGCCGGTAGCGATGACAGTAAGACAGACTTCATCGTTCAGGCTCTCTTCGATCACAGACCCAAAGATAATATTAGCTTGGGGATCCACGGCGCCATAGATGACATCGGCTGCATCGTGTACTTCGTGTAGGGAGAGGTTATCGCCGCCCGTGATATTGAGGATCACGCCTGTTGCGCCATCGATAGTCTCTTCCAATAAGGGCGAGGAAATCGCTTGCTGTGCGGCCTCTATGGCCCTGTTTTCGCCTGATGCACGCCCGATACCCATCATGGCTGAGCCTGAATCGCTCATAATGGTTTTTACGTCCGCGAAATCCAGGTTAATAAGGCCTGGGGTGGTAATGAGATCGGCGATCCCTTGTACACCTTGGCGTAGGATATCGTCCGCTATTTTGAATGCGTCCACCATGGATGTCATTTTTTCTACGACACTTAAGAGTTTATCGTTAGGGATGACGATGAGTGCGTCCACTTGTTCACGTAAGCGATCCACGCCCTCTTCAGCCTGTTTGCCTCGGATGGGCCCTTCGAAACGGAAGGGTTTGGTGACAACACCGATGGTGAGAGCCCCTAGTTCCTTGGCGACTTTTGCGACCATAGGTGCTGCGCCCGTTCCAGTTCCACCGCCCATACCTGCGGTGATAAAGACCATGTCTGCGCCCTCGAGGGCCATCTCTAGATCTTCTTTACTTTCCTTTGCGGCCTGTTCACCGACGGAGGGTAATGCGCCCCCGCCAAGTCCTTTTGTGAGTTTAGTACCTATTTGTAATTTATAATCGGCTAGGGAGACATTGAGTGCTTGAACATCGGTATTAACTGCCCAAAACTCGACCCCTTTTAGAGAGGCACTGACCATTCGATTAACGGCGTTTCCACCTCCGCCACCTATCCCCATTACTTTAATGGTTGCAAACTGTTTTAATACGTCGGAATTCAAGGTCGGGCTCCTTTATTGAGTCCCTGTTTAGGGGAAAATTTTAACCGCATTATAGCATAATCTATGACATTGGCCCAAGTAGATTTCTGTCATTGTTTGGGTTGAGACGCTGACGTTCTCAAACTCTAGTCTGTCATTTTTTTTGCCGCCCCAAAAAAGCGAAACAAAAAATCGCGCCCCGGCCCCTGACTCCCCTATTTTCACGTTTCTTAATAGTTAATCTGCACCATTTTCGCCTAACTCGTATAGCGCTGGTATACCACGTTGGCCGAGAAATGACACATCTCACCCATTTATAAGACAGAACGGTATAATACAAAATACGTTTTTTCCTAAAAGGGCTAGATGAGGGATTCAAATAAAAACGGCGCATTAAGCTTAGAAAATAGGTGATTAGGCCGAAGGGGCTAAAACGGTATCTATCGAGGCTTTCTTTTCCAACTGAGGACAGGTGTAAGCAAGCATTTTTGATATGATGACTAACGGTATCTAGCCCCATTTTAACCGTTCCGGGCTAGAAGAAGTCACGAACCCAACGCGTCACTCGAGTGAATAAGGGGCTTCCCGGCAGCTCTTTATATTCGATGGCTCGCGTCTCAATACCGTAGAGGACGAGCCCGATAGCGGTAGCGAAATCGGAGTTCTCGATCACTGACTTCATTTGTTCTGGGACGCCGTGCCGGATCGGGAGATCTATCTCCTCTTCGATCCGGTCCCAAATCCCACGTAGGAGCCCGCCTCCTCCGCCCAGGACAATGGTATAGGGTGGTGAGACCAGTTTAGGGCACTCTTTTTGGATGAGTTGGATCAGTTCTGTTGCGCGGGCACTTAGTACCTCGCACAGATACCGTTTCTTCACATAGATCCGTTTCCCATCCAGGCTCCTGATGGGGATACTGGCGTGGACATCCACCTCCTCTGGCCGGACGTCCCCATAAACCGTTTTGATTCTTTCGGCTTCGGGGATACTGACCTTCAGGCAGGTAGCCACGTCTGAGGTAAAAGTTTCGCCCCCTACAGGTATCAGATTAGATTTTACTAACCGTTTATTCTGAAAAATACTGACCTTTGTAAACTGACCACCGATATCGATGAAGAGGACCCCCTCTTCACGTTCTTTGATGGTCAAGCTCACCTGTGACGCAGCCAGCGGATCATAGATCAGGCCCTGGATCTTTAGTTCCAGGCCACGGAGGACCTGGGTCAGGGTCTTTATGGTGCTCCCTGACCCCAATATCAAGTGTGATTGGACCTCTAAGTTCCGGCCCATGGTGGTCTCTAGGCTAGAGACTTTAACGCCATCTACCCGATAATCGATGGGGATGACATGCATGAGGGTCTGGTTTTCGTTCTTCACAATATTCTTTGAACGCCGGATACAGTCTCGTTTTTCTTCATCACTGATCCCGTCCTCTTCCTTGGACATAACGAACCCTGAATTCAATGAAAAGGTCACGCCCTTGAACGGGACTGACGTTAGGACCCGTTTAGGACGGACCCCTGCGTTCCGTTCGGCCCGTTTCAATGCCCGCTCGATAGCGGTCTGAAGATCGGCTTCTGATACAATTTCGCCTTTCCTAATCCCATTGGATAGACTAATCCCAATCCCTCTTAGAATGAGCCCGCCCTGAGGATCCACTTCACAGATAGCGGCACAGATCTTTGAGGACCCTATGTCCAGGCCAATAAACATATTCTGGTTCTCTTGTTCGCTTATCTGTGTCATGGGTTTTACTCTATTTCGATTTGTCTTGATAATCCACAATCACCTTATTGGGGACCCTCATATCAATATAACGCATCTCTCTCTGCCCTTTGTCCTTCCTATAGGCTAGGAACTGGACTAACTGTTCCAGTTTTTCATTTAGCCTATCCTCTTCTCCTAGCCAGATAGGCAATACATCTTCCAAAACAAAGGTGATCTCCTGACCCTTAAAGGCCAATTGAAAGACCTTCCCCGGAAAGTGGGCTTGGATCTGGTTTGTTATCCGCATCACTTTCTCCATGACTGGGACTGATACCTGCCCTGCACTAAAACTCTCACGCCCCACGCCCTTCACAATGACAAGGTCCGTCACCTGGTCAGGTCCATAGGTACGGGCCTCTTTAACAAAACTTGCCTCAACCACAGGGGTTTCTGAATGTTTGTTCTTCGATGACCGTGTTATCCCCTTTAAGGTTGATGCGTCTAATACATAACCCTGCTTAGAAACTATTATACTGGCATTATCTACAATAAAGGAAGCCCAGGGCTGGGTTTCGATGACAGCGACGAGCATGGTATCCGGAAATTGGTATTGGACCTGAACAGTTTCCAACTGTGGGAACCGGTCCTTTAATGCTGAGGTAATCCTTCCAGACCAGATCCATACAGGACCATTCTTGCCCAGATACTGTTCACATTCTTGGACCAGCTGTTCGGCCTTAATATAGCCATGGGTTTGAATGGATAGGTATCGGACCCCTAGTAACTGGTCCGTCACAAAATAATAGCCCCACACTGAAAGGCCCCATAGTAGTGTGAGCCCCATTAATCGTCTTGCCCACCGTAACCGTTTCATAGTTTGTCGCATCTATCGTGACTCTTTCATAGGGTACGTTTGTTGTTGAAGGGGACGTTTTTGCTGCGCGTTTTGAACAATTTTCTGTATGAGATCATCAAACGAGAGCCCAGCCGCCTTTGCTTGGGCAGGCAAGTCAGAGGTATTGGTAAACCCTGGCACGGCATTCAATTCAAGAACTTTCGGCCCTTGTTCTGGGTCTACAATCATATCGACCCTGGAAAAGTGGCGACACCCTAGGCTCTGATGGACCTTTATAGCCAGCGCCTGACAGTACTGGGTGATGGGGTCAGATAGTGCTGCTGGACAGATAAAGGTTGTCTTCCCAGCCGTATATTTAGCATCATAGTCATAGAAATCGTTTTCGGTCCTCAGTTCCAGGATAGGCAATGCCTTGGGTGTTCCCTGTTCTTCCAATACCCCTACCGTAATTTCGGGGCCTGGGACGGCATGTTCCATGAGACAGGACCCATACTGTTGGATAATGGACCAAGCTTTTGTCTCATAATCAGGCCAGGTCCGAACCTTATAGGTATCTACGCTGGACCCTGCCGACACCGGTTTAACAAAGAGTGGGCCAGCCTCTAAATCCGATTTTTGGGGCCCTGATGACGAGGATAGGAACCGGCCCTCGGGCGTTGGGATCTGATGTTTATGAAAGAGTTGTTTCGTCACATATTTGTTCATGGCTATGATGGACGCCTGGACCCCTGAACCCGTGTAAGGGACCCCTATATCCTCTAATAGAGCTTGGACGCCACCATCTTCGCCAAACCCGCCATGGAGGACATTGAACATGAGATCCATGTCCCTGTTACACAGATCGTCGGTAACGGGATCGATATAGTGGACCTCATATCCGCACCGTTCTAGGGCTTCGCCCACGTTGGCCCCTGACCGCAAAGACACCTCTCGTTCGGGTGAAAACCCGCCTAGAAGGACGCCTATCCGTACCTGTTTCTCTGTCATGGTTACCTCACTAATTGGACTTCACAGTCGAGCTGGACCCCGTGATCCTGTGCCACCTTTGCCCGCATCTGTTCAATTAAATCTACCACATCATTAAAACTAGCACCCTGGAGATTCTCCATGAAGTTGGCATGCTGATCAGACATTCGTATCGAGCCCGCCGTAAAGCCACGAAAACCTGATTCTTCTAACAGTTTGCCCGCAGTGGTACCCGCTGGGTTCTTAAAAACGCTCCCAAAGGTCTTTCCTCGTAAGGGTTGGCTGGCCAACCGTTTCTGGATATTGGCCTGAATGAGCGACTTGGTCTGGGCTGGGTCCTGTTTCATGAGTTGGAAACGGACCTCGATAACCACCCATTTTTTGGACTGGAAGAGACTGCTCCGATAGCTATAGCCACAATCTGATACAGGTATCCAATGGCAATGGCCGTCCTCTTTCATGACCCGAACAGCAACAATCCAATCGGAGAGACTCTTTCCCCAACACCCAAAATTCATAACGGTCATCCCACCGATGGTTGCAGGTACCCCGGCCGAAAACTCTAACCCACCTAACCCTTGGGTGACGAGTATCTGTAAACAGCGTTGGACACTTATCCCCGCGCCACAGATCAAGTGATCATTCTCTATTCGAATGGGCGTGAGATCGGGGGTCAATTGCACAAACTGCGCAACTGACGTGTTGGGATTGATGACTGTATTGGACCCTTTTCCTAAAAGAAAATAAGGCTCTTTAGACTGAACTAATATGGCCAAGGCCTTTAGGGTCTTGATGAGTCGTACAACCCTAACATCGCCCCCATTTTGGAAGGTGGTTAATCCTGAGATAGGAACGTTTGTTTTACTGTCCATGGACCACCTCTTGGACTGATGACTGCACGGTATTGGTATTTAAACGCTTATAGAGTTCCTTGCCCACTGTATAGATATCGCCTGCACCCATCGTCACCACCATATCCCCTTCTTCTAGAAAAGGTAATATTGTTCTTGTAATAGCACTCTTTTTTGGAATGAAGAGTACCTTTTCGAATATGGATTTATCCATTTTTTGGGTAATGAATTCGCCGCTAAGGCCTGAAATTTTTTCTTCGTGCGCCGAATAGATGTCCGTGATGATCACGATATCTGCGTCATTAAAGGCGGCTGGAAATAGTTCCAAGAGATCCCGGGTCCGTGAATAGCGATGTGGTTGAAAGATGCATACGATCCGAGCATCGTACCCTTTCTTCATACCTTCTAGGGTGGTTTTGATTTCTGTGGGGTGGTGCGCATAATCGTCATAGATGGCGATCCCACGTCGTTCACCTACGAACTGGAACCGTCGTTTCGTCCCTGAAAAACGGAAGAGCCCTTTTTTGATAATATCAATGGACACGCCCTCTTGGAGCGCAACGCCGATGGCTGCCAATGAGTTATACACATTGTGCCGCCCCATGACCCGACACTGGACCTGTCCTTGTAACTCGCCCCTGATCAGGAGCGTATATTGGACGCCTCCCTCTATATACTGGATATCCTCGGCCATAATGGTGGCTGAGTTCTCGATCCCTATCGTCACATAATGCTCTTCTGGGAAAGCTGATGCAATCGCCATTAAACGTGGATCGTCGTTATTTACGACCAGATATCCACCTCGGTCAATAACACCCGACATAAACCTCTTAAAATGAGTATTTAATCGTTCCTCAGTCTTAAAGTACTCCATATGTTCAGGTTCTAAATTAGTGAGGACGGCATGTTGGGGTTGTAATTCTAAGAAGGATCCATCACTCTCATCTGCTTCGGCCACTAAATAGGGCCCTTCACCTAAGGCGGCATTACTTCCAAAGTCAAGAAGTTCGCCCCCTATCAAATAGGTTGGATAGTGTTTGGCTAATTCTAGGATGCTGACAATGAATGAGGAGGTGGTGGTTTTCCCATGAGTTCCTGCCACAGCAATACTTTTCTTAAATGACGATATAACAAATTGAAGCATCTCTGCTCGTGAGACAACAGGGAGTCGTTCGTCTCTCGCCTTTTTCAGTTCTTCATTATCCTCGTCTACTGCACTGGAAACAACCACAATATCGGCAAGCCTTAGGTTAGATTCTGAATGGCCTAAGAAAATCGTGCCGCCCAGTTCTTTTAAACGTAAGGTTGTGACAGATTCCTTAAGATCAGAACCTGTTACTCTATAATTTTTTTCAAGTAAGATACGGGCGATAGCACTCATCCCTATGCCGCCAATACCTATAAAATGAAAGGTCTTATACTTCGAAAACTGGGTCATCTATTATCCCTTTAAAATGGTCTTCCCAAGCCAGCTTGATAGCTACCGGCCTATTTCTCCGTTATAGCCTAACATAGGTTGGTCTACTTTTGGAGCTTAGAGGCGGTTTTTTTCCTAAGCCCCTTGCCAGGAACGGTTTAAAGGGGGCTAGGCAAGGCATTGGAGGCGAAAAATGCGACACCTGTCGCCATGCGGCCCAATCTTGTAACTCGACTCCACACCCTACACCTTTGGCTCCGGGCTCACGGGAGTCCACGTCACAACATTGAACCACCTGACACCATGTTTAAAAAAACGGAGCTTACTTCTGTATGTGAGCATTTTGAGACCGAACAATAACGCCGCCTAGCCCCCTTTAAACCGTTCCTGAGGTTACCAGTAGAAGCCGAGGCCCGTAACCATTTTAGAGTAGGCTTGTCCTGAAAGGAGGGTGGTCTGTTGTTGAAAGAAACACTCAAACTCATACACCTTAACGACCACCCCACAGCCCCATCGGCTGAGGGTTAGGGGTAAGACAAACACAATATCAGAGATGAGATGGAATTGCGGTACGAGTTGGAGTTGGAGGCTTGCTTTGGCTGATTCCAGGTCAGTGATGAGTTGACCTTGATGGTTATCTGCTAACCAACCGCCTTCTATGAGCCAGCGTCTCTGTGTGGGGAGTGTTGAGCCCAATGTCTTTCCCAGCAATTGGCGTGTCATCCCACCCAGATAAAAGGGGTTGTAAAGCTGCCATCGAACGCCCAGATCAACGCCCAGAAACTGGCCTGTATTTCCGGCGATAGTTTCGCCCAACCAGACCCCTGTAGCACCTACTGAAAGGTTGGGGAAGAGTAGCGAGGCACCTGACATAGCGAACGTCCATAACCGGTGCCCGAAGTGAGAGACAGACATGGGCCGTCCATTGGTCCCTTCTGCTGTTTCGACCAGATCTTCAGCACCCCAATACTGGACCCCTACCCCTAGCCCAAGATGACTATCCGACCATGCGCTCTCTGCTTGGAGTGTTGAGTACCCCCATAACGGCTTTTCGTTCCACACTCGGATCCCTGCTATGTCTGTTGTGGTCAATTGGGCTGGATTCTGCAACGGTCCTGACAGGGCATGTCCTCTATGACCTGCTGTGGTAGCGAAATAGCTCAGTGTGTCATAAGGATGGAATGCGCCTGTCTCTCCATAAAGAACAGCGCTAAGAAGACACAGATAGATAATTACTAAACGTCCCAAAATGTGTCCGCGTGCACCCATCCTGAAAACCCGTTCTTAAGCCGAATATCGGCCCATTTCCCTATCCGTTTAGTAATAACAAATTCGGTCCCTTCGTGGATCAGGAACAGGGTCTCTGACAGGGTGGCATCCGGCCCTGATTTCACTTCCGCTTTGGATTGGATAATGACACCTGTTTCGCCTTCCTGAGACTTCAGAGCTGTGGGCACCAAGATACAGATAACTAATACCAGGCTCAATGCAAATGTATTCTTAGTCAGATCGTCCCTCCGACCACTAACGAGCCTAAACAACAGGCCATTAAAGAGACTAAACACGAAGAGAAGGCCCAGCCACAATTCATTAATGGTCACCTTACTCAGCCCTGTTTGTAACGCCAGAAAGAACGGACTTCCGGAAGGTCTAATCGCGTCCACAACCTTGGCTCTACTGAGGGTGAGATTTGCTTGGATATCATGGTCTCTTGGATCTATTTTCTCTGCTTTCAAATAATAGCAAATCGCTTTCCCTAGTGATTGCTGTCTAAAATAAATGTTCCCCATATTGTAGAGTAGGGCATGGTTGTTGGCGTTCTCGTCACGTAGTTGTTCATAAATGACCATGGCCTTGTTATAGTTTTTGTTCTTATAGTAGGTTTCAGCTTCTGATATGGGATCCATGGCCCATAGTCCGCACTGGATGAGCCCTATAGAAAGGCCCATTAAGAAAAGCCTTTTTAGTAATATCATCGTCATGATAGCTCTCCTTTTAGCTGTTTCATCAGATCCTCTGTTTTGGTGAAAAGGCCTCGTAGTTCTGATGATTCACATTCAGCAGGTGCATAAACGGCAAAGGATAGTTTGTCTAAATGGGTTACAACCTCTTCCACCCGATTCTTAATCAAGCCTCTTTCGTTCAGTGTCTGCCGCATCGCCTCCTGAGTCATACCTAGGCAGGGCTCCCCGGTCCGATTGGATAAAAATTCTAATAAAATGTTCTGTACTTTGGAGATAGATGACGGGTTCTCCTTAATTTCTATTTCTAAGGGTTTCATTTTCTTTTGAGCGATATCAAAGGCACGCTGCTTATTTAAGAGTCTCTTATCGGGCCTCCAAAATTGTTTCACTAATTCGACCCCAATACTCCATAAAAAGAGTCCTAAGTTAAGAAAACAGAGCCCTAAAAACCACCATCGCTCCCCTACAAAACGTGATTTTTTGTCACGGTCGATGGGTTTTAAATACCGGATCTCTTCCCTTAATAAGGCGACCTCTTCTTTAGTAGCAGAAGTGGGCCCTGACACGGCTACCAGGGGCGCATCAGACGGTGTCACAACAATCTCTTGTGAAGTAGTACGAAGCGTTTTATAGGCCTTTTGTTCAGGCGAAAAATAATGGAAGGTAAAGACCGGTGTTTGGTAGGTACCCGACTCTTTTGGGATCATGATATATTCGAAGGTCCGGCTGCCGGCGACCGTATCGCCCGATAACATCTCATCTGAGGTGCTGGACTTGTAGAGCTTATAGTCTGGATTTTCTGTATAATCTAGATCAGTAACGGTTTTAAAATTCCCTTTCCCTGAAAGGGTCACATGAAGGGTTAGCGGTGAATGTTGTTGAACGTCGGTCTGGTTCATAGAGACCGATAAACTAAAGTTACCTACTACCCCCGAGAACTGACGAGGCCGACCCTGTTCTGGTAAGGGGAGAACGGTCACAACCTTAGGGGTTGTTTCAATGACGCGATTTCCATCAAAGGGGTTGATGACGAACCCAACCTTGGCTGCCCCTAAATTCAAACGGCCTGCCTGTAACGGGAATAAGGCCTTTTTTGCTAAAGGCATCACATAGTAACGACGCCCTTGTAACTCTTGAACCGATTGCTCTTCTAGGGGTAGTTCTTCGACCCAAAACCCCTGTAATTTAGGGACCTCATACTCCACATTGCTCCATAGCTGAATACGGCGATAGAAATTCAGCGTATAGGTAATTTGTTCGCCTATATAGACCTTTTTCTTATCAATGGTGGCATCCGAAAACACATTACCTTGCACTTGGCCCGCTGTGACGGGGTTTAAGCGTTGAAAAGGATTATTACCTTGCGCTTGGGGTGCTGTTTGAGTTGTGCCAGAGGCGACTGCCTGAACGCTGGCTGTGGTAATCAGGATCTCAAAGGAGTCGGTTTCTAACTTATCGCCGTTAATCACAATACTAGAAGGCCCAATGGTCATGGTTCCTGGTTTACTGGGCAATAATGTATACTTTTTCACTTTTGTACTGGACATATGACCATTTACAATGGAATAGGAATTAGACTGCGAGGAATTAATGATATCAAAATAACCATTAAAGTCTGGCAGGGTAGGATCGGGAGCTCTTAACTGTCCATCGCTGGTCAATTTAAGTTCATAGATCAATCTATCATTAACCGATAACGTGCTTTTACTCACACTTGCACTGAACTGAATCCCTTCAGCGAAGATGACGGCCCCTAAACATATCGCCCCTATTATTATATAAATACTACGCGTTACCAATCGTCTTTCACCTCACTACGCTCAGCCTTATATTTTTCTTTCATATACCGCTCTAACGCCTCTTTCTCTTTCTGTTCTAACGAATTCAACAATTGTTTTGCTTGCCATTCTTGCATCTCTTTTTGGTCTTCAGGTTGAGTCTGTTCTTGGTTCTGTTCCTCTTGCTGTGCTTGTTCGTCTTGCTGATCCTGTTCTTTCTGATCCTGTTCTTGCTCCTGGTTCTGATCTGATTTGTCTTGTTCCTCCTGCTTATCCTGCTGTTGTTGATTCTGAGTAGGAGGCTGTTCTTGTAACTTAAAAAGTGCTAACTCTAAATTCTTTTTGGCATTCTCAAAATCTGGCGCTAATAATAAACTCTGCTTATAGGCGGCTATAGCCTCCTTATACGATTGCTTCTGAAAAAGAGTATTCCCTAGATTATACAATACGCTGGGCTTTTTCGTCTCGCTAATCCCTTCCAGGGCCTGTTGATAGGCTTGGACAGCCTTATCATGCTCACCCTTCTCCGAAAAAATACCGCCCAAATTATAATAGGTTTCTGGCGGGATAGCCTCTTTCCCTAAGAGCTCAGAAAAGACCTCTAAGGCCTTTTCTGTTTGTCCGTCATTGAGGCGCTCTACCCCTTTATTGTGCTTAAGAATATCTGTCACAGTCGCTGCTTGATAAGAGGCCATCAACAGTCCGGCTATAATGATGGTACTGTAAATAAGTTGCCTCATAGTCGTCCCTTCCAAGCAAGGCTCACGCGCCGCCGTTCAGAAATGAATCCTTCAATCAATAATAACATTAGAACCACCAATAATATGGGCTGATATCTGTCCTGATACTGTTCAAACATTTTGGATTCCAAGGCCTCTTTTTCCATATTAGAGATCACTTTATAGAGATTATCGGCCACAAACCCATTCTCACCTGAAACAAAGTAGGCTCCGCCCGTAATGGACGCTATCTTTGATAAGGTTGCCTCATCTAATTTGGATAGCACTACTTCGCCATTGGCATCCTTCTTATAGCCGATCACGGTCCCTTGATCATTTCGGATAGGTAAGGGGTCTCCATTTGCGGTCCCCACACCAATAGTATGGATCACAACCCCAGCCTTGGCCGCTTTCTTGGCCATACCAATGGCATCGCCTTTTAAAGCTTCTCCATCTGAGTATAAGATCATGGTCTTAAACGTCCTCTTTTGAGTCTTCATGCGCTTAAGCCCTTGTTCAATAGCTGACGCAAGATTAGTTCCTGGAACAGGGATACTCCCTACCGTGGTACCATCTAAAAAGAGTTTAAAGGCAGTTAAGTCTTGGGTTAACGGACATTGGACTAAAGCAATCCCAGAAAAGGTCATTAGCCCAATCTCATCGCCCTTCAGGTTATTCATCAAGGCTTGGATCTCTTTTTTTGCTTGTGTTAACCGAGACGGCGCCACATCTTCTGCTTGCATACTAAAAGACGTATCCAAGCCAACCATAATGGACTGGCCATAACGTCGTTCTTCACGAAAGATCCGACCATATTGAGGCCTCATCAAGGTAAATATAAGACAGCAAAGTGCTAAAATAATGAGCGCTCTTTTCCAAAATCGTCTAGTTGGGCTCAATGACGGCACCAACTTAGAGCACATTTTGGGTGACAAGAACCGATTCATCCGCCGTTTCTTAATCAAGAACCCCACATAATAAATTGCCACAAAGACAGGTATAAGGATATAAAGAACCCCATATTGGGCATATTGTAATATCATTAGGGAACCCTCACTAAAAAGAGACTGGCTAACATGATCTCAGTCATAAATAACCCAAAAATGGCCCACAGTAAATAGGGAAAGAAATCAAAGTAATGGTAATAGCGTTTCATTTTTACCTTGGTCTTTTCTAAGGCATCGATCTGATCATACACATCTGTTAAGGCATTGGCATCTTCGGCCCTAAAATAGCGACCGCCTGAGGTAGCTGAAATGCGCTTCAATGTAGGTTCATCAATCTTGGTTAAAAAGAGGGCCCCATTTGCGCTACGAATATATTGTTTCCCGAAGACCGGGTCTGTATAGGGGATGGGTGCGCCCCCTTTTTTGCCCACGCCTATGGTATACACTCTGACTCCTAAATCATTGGCTAATTTGGCCGCGCTTAAGGGTTCTATTTGGCCACGATTATTTTCACCATCTGTTAAGAGAATCATAATTTTTGACTTAGCATCTGAATCCTTCAAACGATTCAGGCCTGTGGCAATAGCCAACCCTATGGCTGTCCCGTCACCGGCCATATCAAAAGTTACTTCATTCACCATATGATTCAAAATCCCATAATCCACTGTTAAGGGACATTTGGTGAAGGCTTCGCCACTAAAGACGACCAGCCCTATCCGATCTGAGTCCCGTTTCTCTATAAACTCTTTCACCTTACTTTTTGCGACTTCCAAGCGATTATTGGGTTTAAAATCTTCGGCCTTCATACTGCCAGATACGTCCAAGACCAGCATAATGTCTACACCTTCACTCAAGATTTCTTTCTCTTTATTCACGGTCTGGGGCCGTACCAGGGCTATTACAATGACTATTAGCATAACAAAGCGCAGTAGGGACACCACTTTACTCAAATAAACCGTCTTTCGGTCACCCAACTCGGCCAAGAGCTTCACATCGGGATACTTGAACGTGGACTGGGTCCTCGTCTTTCGCTGCCAATACCAAAGCCCTACGATAGGAAGAATCGTGATTAAAAACCATGGGCTAGCAAGGATCATGTGGGCTCTCCTATGACAACGTCTTCTTTAGGTTGCGTTCGGTTCACGATATCGCGGCACCGATCTAGCACGTCCTTATCATCATCTTGAGTCGTTTCAAAGGGGCTGAATTTGACCACATCCATGGTATCTATAACCCGTCGTATACGACGTAACAGCTGTTCATCGACACGCGTTTCTAAAAGCGCCAACATTTCCTGACTAGACATTTCTACCATCTGTTCATTATAGAGACGTGAAAAATAACCTCTCACAATCATACTTAACCGAAAATAATGGGACTTGTGTCGCCCCTTTTTTGTTAACTCCGCTGTTTCCAATCGGTCCAAGGCTTCTAATGCAATTTCCCAAGGCGCTCTCTTATCTATAGGCTTTTTAGCCCAAGATTCGGACCTCTTTCCACTAATATAACGTCTCACTAATCGCCAACTAATCCATATAACCAAAAGGAATATGACAAGGGTCACCCCTAACCACTTGAGTAACGATGCCGTGGTTTTTCTGATATCAATATCTGCCTTCAACCCTTCCTCATTGGCTGCTAACTCTGGTGTTACACCGGTTTGTGCTTGTTCCTGGAGTAGACTTTTAATGGTAAACCGTTGCGCTGGCAACGTCACGACGAATGGCGACTCCCCTTTATAAAACCGGATGTTCTGGGTGGGGATTGTATACTCCCCTAATTCAAAGAGTGAAAATTGATAGACTAGTTTATAGTAACGATTCCCATCTTTTTCGCCATTATCGTCCTTAAAACTATGCACGTCCTGGTTTTTGAAGAAAGGCTCCAGCGAGGGCGGTATAAATCGATACTCAGGCTCATATAGGGCCTTGAATTCGTAGGTGAGAACATCGCCCAAGGTGGCTATAGACGGACTAACAGAATGGGTGACGGTATAAGGACCTTCTGCCAAAAGGATTGTGACACTTAGCCACATCAGACAGGCTGATAACACATGCCTCGTTCTCATCACCGTCGTCCTGCCCTAGATTTGAAATAATTGTCTAAGGGTTTCACATAGGACTGGTCCAACTCTATTTTCACTGGTGTTAATTTTAAGGACTTAAATAAACGCTCTTTTTCAAGATGGCGCGCCAACACCACGTTCGTGAACCGTTCTCGAATATCTTTAGAGCTGGTGTTTAGATGAAGAACCTCGCCGGTTTCTTCATCTTCAAAAGCCATAATACCTGTGTCAGGGAGCTCTCTCTCTTTTGGGTCTGTAATCATAATAGGGACCAGGTCATGCTTTCGTGCAGAAATACGAAGGTTTTGTTCGTAGCCTTCGTCAATAAAATCGGAGATGAGAAACACAATGGCCTTTTTCTTACAGATTTTATTGAGATAATCTAACCCTACTTTAATGGAAGTCCGCTTACTATTTGCCTGATGATAAAAGATTTCACGTAAAATACGGAACATATGGTCCTTCCCTTTTTTGGGCGGGATATAGTGTTCGATCTGGTCTGTAAATAAAATGAGGCCAACTTTATCTTTATTATTCAGTGCCGAAAACCCTAGGACAGCAGCCACTTCAGCAGCCATTTCAACACGTGTTTTATCCACCGTTCCAAAATCGCCAGATGCACTCAAATCGATACATAACATCACCGTCAATTCCCGTTCCTCTTCAAAGACCTTGATATGGGGCGATCCCGTTTTTGCTGTAACGTTCCAATCAATGAGGCGGACATCATCGCCAGGCTGATACTCTCGGACCTCCGAAAAGCTGATCCCTTGACCTTTAAAAACAGAATGGTATTCACCTGTAAACGTTGTATTTACTATCTTTCGTGTCTTAATTTCAATCGCGCGAATACGCTTTATAACCTCAATAGGGATCATTGCTTTATTAAGGGACCTCTATCTCCGAAAAGATTCGAGCGACTATGGCATCTGAGTCTAACTCTTCTGCTTCTGCTTCAAAAGAAGGGACAACTCGGTGTCGCAACACATCTTTTCCTATAGCTTTAATATCATCCGGCGTCACATACCCACGATGTCGGATAAAGGCATGGGCTTTCCCTGCTTGGATGAGGGCTAAGGATGCGCGTGGTGATGCACCATATTCAATGAGTTGATTAAGACCTGTTAAATGATAGGCATCTGGGTCTCGGGTCGCTAAGACAAGGTCTAAGACATAATACTTCACCTTATCATCAATATAAACCTTGTTTACCACTTCTCTCGCTCGAATTATATCGGAAGGCGTGGTCACCTTGTCAACAGACGGGATTGTCCCTGCCCCCATCCTAGTCATCATGTCACGTTCCTCGTCTTTCTTTGGATAAGTGACTTTTAATTTCATCAAAAACCGGTCTACCTGCGCCTCTGGTAAGGGGTAGGTCCCCTCTTGGTCAATAGGGTTCTGAGTCGCAAGCACTAAAAAAGGATCCTCTAACGGATAGGTCTTATCACCAATCGTGACTTGCTTTTCTTGCATGGCTTCTAGTAAGGCACTTTGTACTTTTGCCGGTGCACGATTAATTTCATCCGCTAACACAAAGTTAGAAAAAATAGGGCCCAGTTTTGGCACAAATTCTTGGGTCGCTTGATTATAAATCAACGTCCCTAACAAATCGGCCGGTAATAGGTCAGGCGTAAACTGGATCCTTTTGAACTGAACATCCACCACGTCTGATAGGGTTTTAATGGTCAATGTTTTTGCCAGACCAGGAACCCCCTCCAACAACACATGCCCGCCTGTTAGGACCCCTATCAATAACCGTTCAAGGACATCCACCTGGCCCACGATCACCTTGCGGCACTCTGTTAAAACAGATTCCACAAACTTTGATTCTGTGGTTACAAGTTCATTAATTTGAGTTAATGTTTCGCTCATTTATAAAACCTCCATATTGTTTTAAAGTTGATTGTGATAAATGATATAAATTCCTTTTTAAGCTATCTATCTAGATTCTCAATTGTGGACTATTGTAATACGTTGTGACACGTAAGACAATTCCTAACATCTTGCCCAAATAGTACCTGTCTCGGCATGACAAATAGCCCAAAACAAAACTGTTATCACATGTCCGCCCTTATCCAAACTAGAGATTGACCTTGGTAGAATGTTTCATGCTTGAAGTGTCATCCCTTTCATAGGTATCATAGAGACTGTATGCACCCTATCTTTAGAATGATCTGTTGCCTTCTTTTTATAAGCTTAACGCCTCTTTGTGCAGAAGGCGAGGTATTAGAAGACCAACTAGATTCAGACCTAACCTTCTCCCTAAAGTGGGAAAACACCTTAGGCATCACCTCTTATAAAACCCCTATCCACTATCATGACGGAAAAATTGTTGTCGCGTCCCGTGGCATTGACCCTGACTTACTTGGCGATACCGCTGACGGGGTCTTTATTTTGGATGCCTCCTCCGGTGAGGTGTTACAACACCTGAATACCCAAGGTATGACGACCCTGGATGTGGTTGGCGCCGCTGTCTCTGATGACGGTATCTTCTTTGGGAATCATGATAACTTAGTGCTAGCCTTTGACTGGGAAGGGGCCCTTAAGTGGGGGTTCAAAACCCTTAGCCCTATCGATAGCCCACCTTCCTTAGCTGATTTTAACCAAGACGGTTCAGTGGATGTATGCATTTCCACAAAAAAAGGGGTTGTTCTTGCCCTAAATGGTCTTACCGGAGACCTTCTATGGGAATTCACTATTTTTGGATTAGAACATAATGACATGGCCAGTTTCGAAACCACACCCACTCTCTATGATCTCACAGGCGATGGGGTCAGTGACGCCCTGTTAGGTGCCCTTAACGGACTATTTTATGCGGTTAATGGCGCCACTGGTGACAAGCTCTGGGAATATGATACACGGTTTCCCTCTGGAATCCGGTGCTCTGCGATTGTAAAGGACCAAAAAATCTTCTTTGCAAATACAGAGTCTACCGTCTTTATCTTAGATACTAAGGGCGAACTCCTCAAAAAAACACGTTTGGATCGGAATCCTGTTGGTCTTTATGCCAGTCCGGTTTTCTCTGCGTCGGACCATCTTTTTATTGGAAGCCATTGGCCTGGCAGTTCCAGTGGTGTTTGGGTCGTTCCTCCCTACGGACAACTGGATCCTGTCTTTGTAGATCTTGGCCAGATTACGGCCAGCGGCTTTGTTGCTGATCTCTTGGGGACTGGAACGCCTCAACTGGGCTTCATCACAAAGGATGGGAACCTCTTTCTTCTCGATGAAGAAGGGAATACCCTGTCTCAATTCACCCTCCCCTCCGGAAGTAGTACCACGCCTTTGGTTGCGGACGTGGATGGCGATGGCCTCTTAGAGCTCCTTATGACTACCGAGGATTGGGCTATCCGCTGCTACGATACCAAGTCTCAAGGAAACGTGTATTGGGGTAACTTTCGTGGCAATAACCTGAATACTGGCGTCTTAGATAAACCATGACCCATGTGGTTTGTCTCTTATCGTCTAAAACACAAGACGGTGTCTCTTCCAACTGGATTTAAGGCCTTAGGGCTTCTTTCACAACCCCCTATCCTCATCGGACACCGGGGCGTGAAAGGCCGGTGTGAGGAAAACACACTGGACTCGTTTCAATGTGCTATCGATGCCAAACTGGCCATGATAGAGTTGGATATTCACTGTACCAAAGATAACCATCTTGTGGTGATTCATGACAAGGATTTGGACAGAACCACAACCGGTGAGGGGCCTGTCTCTGAGCATACCCGCCTAGAGATTGAACAACTCACCACCAAAGAAGGCCGGCCCATTCCCTTTCTTGGACAGGTCATGGATCAGTTAAACGGGACTATCACTGGACTGAATATCGAACTCAAAGGTATCGGCTCTGGCCCTACGCTCGCCACCTATCTAACTAATCGTCAGGATAGACCGCCTTTACTCATCTCATCCTTTCATTATAATGAGCTCCAAGACTTTCGTGAGGCCATGGGAGATAGGGTTCCACCTTTAGGGCTACTCCTATGCCACCCCTTACCTGATGATTGGCTAAATCTTGCTGCTGACCTTCATGCGACCTCCGTTAATCTGGCCGCCGGTCTTCTTTTAGAGGATCTGTCACTCATTACCCAAGCCCAAGAACAGGGTCTTCTTGTCTTTGCCTATACGGTGAATTCTAAAGCTGATTTTGAGATCTTAAAACAGGCCCAAATCCATGGTGTCTTCACCGACGACCCCCAGGCCTTGTCTATTCATAAATAGTCAGGTCATCACGTCTTTGACTCAAGACTAGCGCTGGGCATTACCCCTCTTGGGTATATATTTTTTTTATTTTATTGAAATGTTACATATTTTTTTTCGATAATAAAAATATCATACTCTAAAGGAGATGTCTTATGCTCACCAAACAACTTGCTGTGCCAGGCGATGTGGTCGATGGGAATATAATGACCGTCGAACCTACTTTGGATGGTAACAACCCAAATGATCGTCATTTCAACCCTGACGAATTTAAACAATTTTTAGATAACCTTTACGTAGGACTTGCCGCACTATCGGCCGGCGAGACAACCTCTGATTTATCTCCAGTCGAC
>CAZIOF010000018.1:0-6983 GCA_964540745.1 uncultured Candidatus Marinamargulisbacteria bacterium | reverse complement strand
TTGAAGCTAAATCACACCTGCACATCAAAGGGACTACAAATGGTAATGAGAATAATCTAGATGATCACTTGGTTGTCTTTCAAAATACTGGTGGAGATAATGCGGATACATTAGCCATTCATCATGTGACAGATTCTAGTGGCGGGGGAGACTCAAATTATATTACATTTAGAACAAATGATACCGTTCTAGGATCCATTGGATCGAATACAGATTTAGGTCTCGTGTATGTCACAAAAGCGGGTGACTACGCTGAGTACCTTGAAAAGATTGATCATAATGAGACCTTTGAAAAAGGCGATATTGTCGGCATCATTAATGGTAAAGTATCCAAAAATACAATAGGGGCACAACAAATACTTGCGATAAGTTCGAACCCGTCCGTAGCCGGTAACTGGCCAGGTAATGAAAAAGTTAAGGATTATGGGTTGATCGCTTTCTTTGGTCAAGTAGATATTAAAGTATTAGGATCTGTTCAGCCTGGTGACTATATCGTCCCATCAGGACACCATGATGGCACTGGAATAGCTGTAAAAGAAGATGCTATGACCTCTGACTTATATGACGTCATTTTAGGACGAGCTTGGGAAGTTGGAACCGATGAGGGTATAAACCTTGTTAATGTAGCGATTGGGTTTAATTTTAGTATGCCATCTCTAACACAGGATCTTCAAGACCTAAATGATGTTAAAGAGTCCGTTGAACGAATTAAGGCAGAACAAAACGAACTCATGACAACCTTTGAAACTAAATTGGATGCCCAAAAAGATGAAATTGAGCAACTTGTTAGCGATATCAAAAAACAAAACAGCCTATTTAAAGCTCAATTACCCAAGATAAAATAAGAGATTTATCTGATAACCATCTCACTATTTTTTAACAAAATACCAATCAGGAGTGTGAATTCGGTAACAGCGTTTAGACGTGTTTAATCTACCCCGCTAACGCCTAGGATTATGTTACATTTGTATGTATACTTGTAGGCCATGAGATTTGGTGATTATATCCGAAATTCGAAAGGAAGCTACGTACGATTCTATTTTTGGTATGCCTTATTTTTGATCAATGAGAAGACCTTCAGAAATCGTCGGTGGCAACATTCCTTATGGGACGTGATCAAATGTGAGTTATTTTTTGTAGCCGGGAAGTGCCAACATTCAGGACATTGCTGCAAACAAGTTATGATCTATCAAAAAGGCAGAAAGATTGACTCTATAGAAACACTCAATCAGGTTAAAAAGCGATCAACCGCCTATAAGCGTTTTACCCCTGTTCTAGATGACAATAATAAGATCAATCACTACTCATGTTCATCTCTTGACAAAAATAACCTATGTAAATGCTATAATAGTAGACCTAGTTTTTGCAGAACTTACCCTATGAGTAACTTTTTGCAGCATGATGTTATACCAAAGCACTGTGGTTACTACATTGCATCAAAACAAATTAAGCCCTCAATTCAACATCCACTTTTAATTAAATGGATAACAACGTTAAAGAAAAAGAATAGATTTTTTTAAAGTCCGAAGGAGATATAAATGGATATGAACGATATTTTAGATATTTGTAAGGAAAATACAACCCGATACCAAAACTTTATTGTCTTTGACCCTAACTCTGTGCGTGTTTTAGATTCAGATATCTATCTGATCGGTGATGATGTTAAAAAACAATTTGATTTACTCTATTCCCGACTCAATGCCAGTCAATCAATAGGCCATCAGATTTTGGAGAATCGATTAGGTAAAATTGGTCAGATGTTAGAACTGGTATCAAACTATGACCAAGTGATCATTACAAAATATTTTGACCGTGTTTGGAAACGGTATGCCTATATTAGTAATTTGGGTGAAAGTTTTCTAAACTTTCCAACATTTGCAGAATACTTCCCCAAGGAAGCCGCTAATGTTGATAACGTTATTGCCGATCGTGTGGATGAAGGCGCCATACTCTTTGATGCAGAGGACTCAGACACCGGTGATGCTAACACTAAATCTAGTGATACTGACACTAAAACAGATAATACGGAAGACACCACAGATAATCCAGAAAAGACTCTGGAGAATGCCTAATGGCTCTCACTATAGGAATTGTAGGTCTCCCAAATGTGGGAAAATCTACCTTATTTAATGCTATCACAAAAGCTGGAATCCCTTCTGAAAACTATCCTTTTTGTACAATAGAACCTAATCGTGGTATTGTCGCAGTCCCAGATGATCGACTCCATCAAATCTCTCAAGTAAGTAACTCAGAAAAGATTATCTGTGCCTCAATCGAATTTGTCGATATTGCAGGTCTTGTCAAAGGTGCGTCCAAGGGCGAAGGACTAGGTAATAAGTTTCTAGCCAATATCCGAGAAACGGCCGCTATTGCACATGTTGTCCGCTGCTTCGAAGATGATAACATCACTCATGTGGAAGGGTCTATTGATCCCATCTCTGATATTGAAACGATCAATCTAGAGCTCTTATATGCCGACCTAGAACTCGCTGAGAAGCTTGTCGAAAATCAAAAAAAGAAAATAAAAAGCAATAATAAAGATGAAGTTAAGAAATTAGCCGTATATGAAACCATTCTCAAGGCACTCTCGGAAAATACCCCTGTACGACAGCTACCATTGGACGAACAAGAGCGTCTGCTTATCAAGGGCATCGGCTTCCTAACCTCAAAAAAAGTTATCTATGTCGCTAATGTGGCAGAAACGGATATCGGTCAGGATACCCCTCTATCTAAACAAGTGCAAGACTATGCAACACGATCCAATGATGTTTTTGTGGAAGTGTCCGCTCAAATTGAAGAGGAATTATCACAACTGGATGAGTCTGATAAACAGGACTATTTAAAAGAGCTGGGCCTTGATCGATCAGGACTTGATCGGTTAGCAGAAGCCTGTTTTTCGCTCTTGAGTCTTCAAACCTATTTAACCTCAGGGCCCAAGGAATCAAGAGCCTGGACCATTAAAGTGGGAACAAAGGCCCCCGCTGCTGCAGGCGTCATTCATACCGATTTTGAAAAAGGCTTTATCCGTGCAAATGTGCTTTCCTGTTCTGAGTTTGTCGCCAATAAAGGATGGAAAACCGCTAGAGACAAAGGCCTTGTCCGCCAAGAAGGGAAAGACTATATCATGAAGGACGGGGACGTGGTTGAGTTCTTGTTTAACGTATGATCACTGTCTTAAAAGGGGTGGTAATTGGTGTAGCAAACATTATCCCTGGCGTTAGTGGCGGAACCCTGGCCGTTATCTTAGGGATTTATGACAAGCTCATTGGCGCTATTAGTCACTATCTGAGCGATTCTAAAAATAGGGCCCATAATACCCTCTTTTTAGGCCAAATTGGGCTTGGCGCTGTTATTGGCGTGCTATTATTCTCGAAACTCATCCTTTTTCTGCTCTTACGATTCCATCAGCCCACCTTTCTCTTCTTTATAGGGCTTATTTTAGGGAGTATTCCTATTATATATCGTCAAGACGCATCATTAGCGTTCTCCTTTAAGAATAGTCTGTTCTTTGGACTTGGATTTCTTGGAATCGTTAGCCTTGCCTTTCTACCTGAACAATCGCACCTTATTATTTCCCAGCTCTCATTAGGAAATAGCCTATTCCTAGGGATGGCAGGCCTTATTGCAGCCGCAACAATGGTTATTCCAGGCGTTAGTGGATCTGCCATACTTCTCCTTATAGGCGCCTATACCCCTATTGTCACAGCTGTATCAGAACGGAACCTTCCTGTCATTGGGATTGTTGGTGTTGGTGCTGTCATCGGGATTCTTGTGGTCACACATCTCATTGATTTTCTGCTTAAGCAGTTCCACTCACAGACAATGTCGACTATCTTAGGGCTCTTAGCTGGGTCTGGGATCGTGCTATGGCCAGGTATTCCATTTACCCTTCTTGGCGTCTCTCAGCTCATCTTCATCGGTATGGGCGCCTTTATCGCAACAAAACTCTCATAACCGTATCAAATAGCTAATTCTGCACCATTTTCGCTCAACTCATATAGCGCTGCTATATAAGATTTCTCGAGAAATGGCGCAGTTCACCCATTTGGATTTCGCCAATCACGTCAAAATACGTCTCGCTAAAATGAAAAAGAACAACTTTAGGGCCTGATGGACATGAGTAGAAACAAGGCCGATACCATATGAGGCACGGATGTCTAGCTACCGCTACTTTGAGTGCTGGAGTAAGGCATCTAACACCGTGCCGGCTTATGTCCGAAAACCCTATTTAGCGCTCTTAAGCTGAAGAGCTTTTTCATAGAGAAGTACGTGTATCTGTGGGTTGATCAAATACTTTTTTGCTAGTCGTGAAATATCTGCTTTTTTTAACGCAGCTATACGTTTGTCTATAGATGCATAATAATCAAACCCTCTCTCATAGAGCGTGTCCGTGGCTGTTATCACTGATAATGCGTCGATCCCATCCACCCTATCCTTGTAATAAAATCTCATCTGAGCGATGGCCTTCTCAAACTCTTTATCCGTAATATGCCCGCCTTTGATATCTGCTATTTGCTCGAAAATAATCGTTTTTACCTGCTCCACTTTGTCTGGGCTAGATAAGGCATTGATTAAAAAATAGCCCTTCTCAATACCTTGGACGTTATTGGCATGTACCATGTATACATAACCCTTTTCCCGCAATATATTATGTAATCGTCCACCCGGGTAACTCATCCCTGATAGGATGGAATCCACTAGATCAAGACCTAAACTATCGTCATCTTCTGTATAAGAAACCCCATTAAACCCTATAAAAACGCCTGCTACATTCTGTGAAATGGGGTGATCAAGTGCCACCTTCTTATTGGATAAAAGCCTGTCCTTTGGTTTCAATTTCTCACTAAATGCAACCCCCTCATCTGTTACCTTTAAGGACCCAAAAAAGTGCTCTATTTGCCCTAATACCGCCGTCTTATCCACATCCCCAAAAACGGTAATTACCATAGCCTCTGGATTTAACATGGCGTTATGATGCGCTTTCACTTGATCCAGTGAAATGGCTTTAATGGTTCCTGATTCCCCAATATGAGATAACGCATAAGGATGGTCCTTAAAAAAGTGTTTTTTAAATAAATAGGAACCATAGGTGTACCAATCGTCTTTACGTTGTGCTAGCCAATTTAATGTCTTTCGTTTAACTTCATCCATCTCTTTTTTGGTGAATTTAGGCTTAAGATAAGTATGAAAATAAAGGGGAAGTAAATTCTCCACATCTTCACTTAAACAATCTAGACTATAATAAAAAGTATTATTGCCCATGGTCCCTTTCATATGGGCGCCATTACCCTCTATTCGCTCTTTTATTTGACGTTTGTTGTAGTACTGTGAATCCATCCCCCATAACTGGGTCATCACATGCCCCAACCCATTCACAACGGCGTCCTCGGCCCGAATCCCACCTAAGGAAAAGATTTTTATATAAGCTCTTGGCAAACTGGTTTCAGGATAAAACAATATGGTTAATCCATTTTTCAAATTAACTTTTTCAGGAATCCCACCTACATGTGGTGACTTTTTCTGTTTACTAGTTACACGTTCATTTTTCTCAGCCTTGGGTTTTAAGATTGTATAGACAGCCCTATCAAAATCTAAATACTTATTCGCGACAGATACAATATCCTGTTTGCGAATATTTTTAAAATTATGCGTATATCTGTCGTAGAAATCTAATGTATGACCATACATAACGGATTGCCCTGCCCTTGAGACACGATCTTCCATGGTTACTACAGAAAAAATATCATCTGATAATTTTTGCTTTTTAGCCTTTTCAAGAAATTTTTCTTCTATATCACCATTCTTTATTTTCGATAATAAATTTAAAACAACCTCTTTTATCTTCTCAATATTCTTATAGTCTGCATCAACTGTGATATCAAAATATCCGTTGGTTAAACTTGGCGTGTAGGATGCACATCTCACTGAAAAGGCTAATTTTTTTTCCTCGACTATCGTTCGATATAAAAGGGAATCTTCGCCATTCCCTAAAATAAATTCTAATAAATCTAACGTGTATAAATCCTGGGAATACAAATCAACAGTAGAAAAGCGACAACTCCAATAGGTCGTGCTTGTATTTCCCGCTTTTTCAACCACTCGATTACTGAAAGGTTTAGGCTCTTTTTCTGCTACTAGCTCAGGAGGCGCTTTACGTGGTAGTTGACCAAACGTTTCTTTGATTTGTTTAATGATACTCGACTCATCAAAGCTACCTCCCACAACAAGTACCATATTGGAGGCGGTATAGCGATCCTTATAATACTGTATTAACTCATCTCTAGTGATTTCCTTAAAATCCTCTAAGTATCCAATGACAGGTAATCGCAACGGATTCACTTTATAGAAGTTATTTTGACATAATTGATAAAACTCACGTGCCAAGTTGGCATTATTTTTTTCGATCTCTTTAATAATAACGTCACGTTCTCTATCAAACTCCTTTTGAGTGATTGTACAATGACCCATCCATTCATACAGAATCGTTATGGCATCCGTTATCATATTTGGGATAGTATTAATGTAGTAAGACGTATGATCGACTGTGGTATAGGCATTATAGGCGCCGCCTAAAAGCGATATATGGTCTTTATAAGCCTCTTCGTTTTGCTTGGTTGTTGTTCCTCCCGCTACAATATGCTCCAAATAGTGGGACATCCCCGAACCGTAATGGCTATACTCTGTAATAGATCCCGCTCTAACGTAAGTTCTCACTGATGCTACTGATGCACTTGGATCGTGAATTAATATTACTTTAAGTCCATTATCTAACATAATCTCTTTTTCATTTTGTGTGGTTGACATACCTACTCCCATAGTGACCTTTCCAAAAAAAAGACCCAGTAAAAGTGTCCCGAATATGACTTGTTTTGAGACGTTCATATTTGCCTGTTCCTTGTTGTTATGTTTAACTAAGTTTCTAAATAGTTATAACTAGAGTTCATTATAAATTGGGAGGATTTAAATGGAAAGAAAAAAATCAT
>CAZIOF010000017.1:0-3194 GCA_964540745.1 uncultured Candidatus Marinamargulisbacteria bacterium | reverse complement strand
GTCGTGCAAGAAGAATATGCTCACGTGTTTGAGGCATAGGTCCATCAGCTGCACTAACAACTAGAATACCTCCATCCATTTGTGCAGCACCTGTAATCATGTTCTTAACGTAATCCGCGTGACCAGGACAGTCTACATGTGCATAGTGACGTGTTTCCGTCTCATACTCAACATGTGCCGTGGCTATTGTAATTCCACGCGCCTTTTCTTCCGGTGCTGCATCAATCTGATCATACGCTTTAAATTCAGCGCCACCAGCTGACGCTAACACCTTTGTGATAGCCGCCGTTAACGTAGTCTTCCCATGATCAACGTGACCGATTGTTCCGATATTTATATGGGGCTTGCTTCTGTCGAATTTTTCTTTGGCCATGTTAGCCTCCTTTACTTTTTTCTGAAACTATTGCGTCATAAACCTGTTTGGGACATGGATCATATTTGAGAAATTGCATCGTATAATTACCACGTCCTTGGGTCATAGATCTTAATATGGTCGAATAACCAAACATATCTGACAACGGGACATTAGACCTAACTTTACTAATACTAGAATTAACGGCTTCGATCGATTCAATTTTTCCACGTCTTCCATTCAGGTCGGAAATAACATCACCCATATTAGGTTCTGGACACTCAACTTCAACATCCATAATAGGCTCGAGTATTTCAGGCGTACCCTTCAGTATAGCTTCTTTGGCAGCATACGAACCAGCAACTTGGAAAGCTACATCAGATGAATCGACAGGATGAAAGGAACCATCTAAAACAGTAACCTTTAAATCAATGAATGGGTAACCTGCCACAATCCCCGTATTACATAAACCCTTAATCCCTTTTTCGATAGAAGGAATGAATTCCTTAGGAATTCTACCCCCTACTACTTTGCTCTCAAATTCGAATCCTTTACCTCTTTCAAGTGGTTCAACTGTTAATTTAACATGTCCATATTGACCACGACCACCAGTTTGACGAATAAATTTACCCTCGCCGTTTGCTGTTTGACTTAATGTTTCCTTATAAGCAACTTGTGGTTTACCAATATTAGCTTCTACTGAAAATTCTCTCTTTAATCTATCAACGATAACCTCGAGATGTAATTCACCCATACCCGCAATAATCGTTTGACCAGTCTCTTCATCAGATTTATGGGTAAATGTAGGATCCTCTTCAGTTAATTTAACAAGAGCGTCAGAAAGTTTTTCTTGATCTTTTTTTGTTTTTGGTTCAATTGCAACAAATATAACCGGGGCTGGAAAGGAAATATTTTCCAAAAGTATAGGTCCATCCTCAACACAAAGTGTATCACCAGTGCGGGTGCTTTTAAGACCAATCACACCGATTATATCCCCGGAATGGGCTATTTTAAGCTCCGATCGAGTATTTGAGTGCATCTGAAGAATACGCCCAATTCGCTCTCTTTTACTTTTACTAGAGTTTTGAACATATGTTCCCGCCTCTATAACGCCTGAATATACCCTAACATAGGTTAGTTTACCAACAAAAGGATCTGTCTGAACCTTAAACGCAAGTGCTGAGAATTTGGAATCATCCTTTAATTCTCGAATTACCTCTTCGCCATTATCTGGATTTGTCCCTTTAATTTCACCAACATCTTTAGGAGAGGGTAAGAATTGACCAATACCATCGAGTAATGGTTGAACTCCTTTGTTTTTAAAGGCAGTACCTGCAAATACGGGTATAACTTCACCTGCTATTGTTCGCTGTCGTATACCTTTAATAATATCTTTGGTTGATAAATCACCGTCAGAAAGAAATTTGTCTAAAAGCTCTTCACTTGATTCTGCCGCCGCTTCACAAAGTGCTTCTCTTAATTGATTATATTTATCGCGATTTTCATCCTGTATATCTGTTGTTTCAAAAGTAGACCCTTTATCATCACCAGTATAATGAATTTCGGTGCCATTGATTAGGTCAATAACACCTGCAAATTGATCTTCCGCACCAATTGGATAATTGATGATAACAGGATTACTAATTAAATTATCCCTAATCATGTTAACAACCTTACTATAATCGGCACCCACTCGATCCATTTTATTAACAAAAGCCATTCGCGGAACTTTGTATTTGTCGGCTTGCCGCCAAACGGTTTCTGTTTGTGGCTGAACTCCTGCAACTGCACAAAATACTGCAACCATTCCGTCGAGGATTCTTAATGATCGCTCAACTTCAACTGTAAAGTCGACGTGACCTGGCGTATCTATGATATTAATACAATTATTATTCCAAAAACATGTTGTCGCCGCGGATGTAATAGTAATTCCGCGTTCTTGTTCTTGAACCATCCAATCCATTGTAGCCGCACCATCATGGACTTCGCCAATCTTATGTGACTTCCCCGTATAATACAGAATTCTTTCAGTTAGTGTAGTTTTTCCAGCATCGATATGTGCAGCTATACCTATATTACGAATATCTTCAATATTTCTGGTATTACTCATTATAAATTACCACCGAAAATGAGCGAAGGCTTTATTTGCCTCTGCCATTTTATGAGTGTCCTCTCGTTTTTTAACAGAAACGCCTACACCATTATAAGCGTCAATAAATTCAGCTGATAATCTCTCGATCATAGAACGACCGCTACGGTTTCGTGAATTAGCTATAATCCAACGCATCGCTAATGTGATACCCCGATCTGGTTTTACTTCGATTGGAACTTGATAGGTGGAGCCCCCTACACGTCGAGGCTTAACTTCCATAAGGGGTTTAACATTATTAAGTGCTTTTTCAAATGCCTGCATCGCAGGCTGTTTGGTAGAGGTAGACAATAGCTCTAAAGACTTATAAACAATATTTTCAGCTAAACTTTTTTTACCACTCAACATAAGTCGATTAATAAACTTAGCTACTTTTCTACTTTTAAACATCGTATCTGGCTCAAGGATACGCTTTACCGATCGTCTTTTCCTAGACATAGATTCTACTTACCCTCCTTAGGTTTTTTAGCCCCATAAAGAGAACGGCTTCTACGTCTCTCGTCTACACCTTGTAAATCCCCTCGAGCTCTTTCTGTGTGGTATCTGACACCAGGAAGATCCTTTACACGACCTCCTCTAATATAAATTACAGAATGTTCCTGTAAATTATGTCCTTCTCCTGGAATGTATGACGTCACTTCAAAGCCATTTGAAAGCCTAACCCTAGCTACTTTTCTTAATGCTGAGTTAGGT
>CAZIOF010000016.1:0-14248 GCA_964540745.1 uncultured Candidatus Marinamargulisbacteria bacterium | reverse complement strand
TCTTTTTTGTGGTTATAAACTCGGTATTATTATTTAAAAGAGCTAATTGCGTATCGAGTTTTTTATTCTTAGAATAGATCTTATGGAAATGTTGTAGGAGCGAGAAGTCGTCCTTAAGTTTAGCAATGTCTGGTAAGATGGGTGAAGTAGGAGGGTTAAGGCATCGACCCACCATATGATGCAAAGGTAAGTCACGCCATTCCTTAAGGCAGACACGTAAATTAAGGACCGCTTCAGGGGGTAGAATCATAAAAAAATCTATTTTTAAGTTTTCATAACAGAGAATCCTTGTCCAATCAGGACTCGTAAATGTCTCCTTTCCCAAATCAGTACCCGTAGGTGTCGTCCTTTGTCGCTTTGCTATATATTTTTTTATCATGTCTATCTCAACCCTTTAAATATCCAAAAAAGTAATAGCCCATATTGCACTGGCCGACTAGTTATGCCATGAAAAAGGTTTGAATGCAACTAAAAGGTGCTCACTTATAGTTACCTTGGCTTGGGATATGGGCGCCTAAAACAGTCCTGAGCAGCGTACAGAAAGTGTGTCATAAACGATCGTTTATGAGACAAGAGAGTGGACGGCCTAAACTAATGCCCCCCTTTCTGGTACGTCTATAGATTATCGATATATTTATAGATATTAGAGACGATCGTGTTGAGGGTGGCAACTGGATCCGTTCTTTGATGAGTTTTCTTTCAGATCTAGAAAGGTACTCATGATATGGCAGAAGATCAGAACTTCTCACTAATCCCTCAACTGTAGTCTCTACGGCTCTTTTTGGGATTTTACTCGTATCAAATATTGCTCTATTATTTCCCAATCGGAGTTGTATACTGGTACTTGGTATTGTCTCCATAATCATGCCCTCCTTTATTATTTTGTCAGCATCACTGCCGGGTAAAGGACACCTAGGAGGTAGGTTGCTTCGTTTATTTATCATTAATGATTTAATTGAACCTTAATGTTCTTATAACAAATAAAAAATTAAACAATTAAATAATATGGACATGGCTAGCAAACCTAATACACAAACTATAAGGGACTTAAATTAAAAGCTATGTTTAATAAGGGGGTTCGTTTCATGTTTAGAGACGTTGTTTTTGGTGATTAATCCGGCTAGCCCAAGTCGGATCTTTTTGGGTAATGGGTATTTGGATCTTTCTCTTAAGCGAGGCGGCCGTTCATAGCGTATTGAAGGTGCCTTGGCGATATCTTGTATAGGTAGTGACGCGGTTTTTTTTATTTTTGTGTAAGTGGCCTTATCTAATAAATAAAAATCAGAAAGCGCGATATCTTTCCAATCAGTGATATGGTATTTTCTTGCCATATACCAATAAAATGCCGTTATTAAGAGTCGAGAAATTCCTTTTTCTGTTCGTTGTGTTCGTTTTGCTTTAACGATGGGGGCCCCTTTTTGCCATTGCGTAATCATCTTTGGGATCACGCTGGGGCAATCTTGACCATCTGCTGCCATGTTAATGGTACAGTTACCTTTTATATGGTCGAGGCCTATTTTCCATGCATGTTGAGGGCCTACCGATTTTCTCAATTGTAGTCCCTTTACGTTTTTAGATAAGTGTTTGGCGCGGTTGTAGGTGCGATCCTTAGACCCGTCATCAACAACTAGGATTTCATAGCTTAGTTGTGGCAGCTCCTTATTTAAGATCTGATGAATGTGGGTTATGACAACTGGAATCGTGGTTTCTTCATTCTTTGCTGTGATGATAATACTTAGGTCTGGAATGGTCATTTTTTTGCGGTGAAAAAGGTGTGGTATTTTTTCTTAAGTATATAGTATTCCTTCTCCGTTAAGGAGAAAATATTGATATCTTTTAGGGTTCCGTTATTTAAATGACATTGTCTAAAGCAGCCGTCATGTTGATACCCGTATTGGATATACGATTTTGCAGCCGTGTTATCGGCGACTTGGAACCCAATTAGGGTTTTTAACTCAAGGATTTCAAAAGCGAAGATATGTAAGAGCCGGCAGACGTCTAGAGCCAGTAATCGGTAGGCAGGGAGTATAAAAAAGCGTCCTATCTCGGCATTCTTATGTCTAGGGTTGATATTATGTAGTGCAATAGTCCCTATAGGGACGTTTTTTTGCTTACTTTTCGCAATAAAATAGAGATCGTTATCTGTCTTCATATAGGCGTCAATGAATGTTTGGTGTCCTTGTTCTGATAAGTGGCCTGTCCCTAAATAGTGTTGTTCTTTCTGATTTCGTGCCTTAATAATAAAGTCATTATCGGCTGACGTAACAGGGATTAATTGCGTTTGGTCACTGTCTATTTGGAAGGATTTTAGTGATTTAAAAAATGTTAGGAGTGTTTGGGTGTCTTTATTTTTTATGGGCGCTGTGTCTGACTTTACGATTTCGTTGTTTGGTGTTTTATAGGTCAAGCTAAAGCTGCTATTGGTGGTGATATTGGGTGTCGCGTTTGGATGAGGAGGCTTTTTCATGTGGTTATCGCCTTAAGATGTTTATGCCGGTCACATATTTGGAGAATTTAGCGATTTGGTAAGGTAAGCGAGAGGTTAGTTGATACGCTTTTTCATAGTCTTTAGAGGGAAACTTGAATTCGAGGATAAGGGGGTTTTCTAAGGTATTTGGGTTATTTGTCTCTGGACTGTCTAGTGGACTTACTTGGTAGTCATAATCTAGAGTTGCTCTTATGTTTGTGGTGTCACATTGGTAGTAATGGCGTTTATAGGAAAGTTGTATCTCAGGCCTTAAATGTGTCCATAATGCTCGAGGAAGTGTGCATTGATCGTTAATGATTAGTGTGTTTAGATCAAAAAAAGGGTCGGAAAATGGTAGCGAGGGATAGTTGCATAGGTACCGCTCTTTTGTCCCTAGTTCTCCGTCTTTATACTTTATTTCTAACATGGGTGTTTGGCTAGGTATCTGGGAGTTGTACCATCGGAGTCGTACTTTATAGCGTTTCCCAGTTCCTTCTTGGCTGCTTTGGTATAGCGATAGATCGGGGGTGTCAAAATATACATCATAAATAGTTCGGGGTTCGTAAATTTCCTTAAAGGCGATGCTATGGTGTGTATGTTTATCCGTCCACATAACAGGGTGCCGAAGCAACTCAATGGCTACATTCTCTTTTTCTTGTATGGGGAGTGAAAACTTTTTTTCGTAACGCGGGAGGCTACTCACAAGTTATGCAGCGCTTGTTGCCGATAGGACGAGTACTTTTGTTTGTTCATCCAGTGTTGTCATGGCGTCCTTTGCGTCTTGGAGGGCCTCATGGTTTTTAAAGTGGACAAGAAAACTGAAAAAGGAGGTGTGGGATTCGTGTTCGATTCGAGTTGGTTTAAGCGATAAGCAGAACGGTTCAAGCTGTTCTATTACTTTTGGTAACTGTTGTGGGGTAACAAATCGTAGGGTTAGGACCATTTCTGAATGTGATTGGCGTTTATTTGGGACTTGTTTTCGAAGGAGTAAGATGATGCTAATGACACCTAAACTTGTGAGAATGGCAATAGGTTGTCCTGCACCAAGACCTACCCCTGTGGCGATGCATAAGAAGATGTAGGATAGCTCTTCAGGTTCTTTAATCGCCGTTCTGAATCGTACGATTGAGAGTGCACCTACGAGGCCTAAGGATAGTGCTAGTGATGATTTTACAATGAAAATTACAATTGTGGTTGTCATGGTCATTAAAATAAAATTTTCTGAAATAGCCTCTTTGTTTGAAAATGTTTTACTGCAATAAATAAATAAATATTTAATCAAGAAGCCAGCTATCGCGGATAGGGCAAGATTTGTGAGGAGCTCAGGGAGTGAAAAGGAGGGTGAGATAGTGAGAAGAGCCGAAAGCTGATTTAGGTTTTCTACTGTTGACATTATAGTGGCTCCTAGAGGTTCTTTTATTAAGGATACCCTGTGCCCAATCCTTTTTCAACACTCTTAGTGGTTACGTCAAACATAACAAAAAAAGAGGGCCCTAATTTAAGCCAATCTAATGGATCCATCTAGTGCCAAGATGGCTTTCTGGCCATGAGGGAGATTATCTTTAGCTCCAGGTACATTGGTAATCATGGTGATCCCTTGTTCTCTTGCTAGAATAGCGGTATGACTGAGATAAGCACCTACTTCTGTAACGATACCTTTGCAATCAGGAAGTGCCATTATATCCTGTGGGCTTAGGCTGGTAGCGACAACGATATCGGTGTGTTGGATGTCGGTTAGGGGAGTGGTTTGATTGAGTTGGAAAATGGCGCCTTCTACTGTTTGATACCCCGCCACACAGAGTCCTTGTAGAGGCATAGTTGTTTTAGTGATTGTAGGCAGTTTTGTGATATGAGAGTCCAGTGTTTCAAACTGGTTTAAGGATAGTGTTACCCCTAGCTTGTGAGTGGTTGGCTCGGAGATGGTCCTGGGATAGAGTTTGGTTCTGTTAACGCATAGCTCGTCTAGTGTAAACATTGTAATACTTCCGTTGAGTTGGAGACGTTTATCTATTTCTTTTATTAGGTGTCTTAACGTGGCTAGAGGGTAGACGCTATGGTGTTTTACGATTTCTTTTAAGGTGTCCAAATTGTTACTTTCTATAGCCTGGGTTAAGGGGGTTGCTACCATTTTTTCATAATGTGTTTTCCAGGTGTCTATGGTTTCAGAGGATTCTTCAAGCTCTAAAAACCGGGGTAACGATAGGTCTAGATCGCCTATCGCCCGATGTGCCCATGTTAGAGGCGGGGTGGGTAATTGGAGTGAGGGCCTACCGTTTTTAGTAGAGGTTGAACTTGCTTGCTGACTGATACATAAATTGATGATCATGATGGGGGTATAGTCGTTTCTTAAAAATTGAGATAGCGTCGTATCCCATAATGACCAAAGGGTGGAGAGCTCAAGATCGGCCAAATTTGTTTTGGTGATTAGGTCATGGTGACTACGGCATCGTGGCAGGTCGTTTCTAAGATATGATTGGAGGGTCGTTTCTAGTAGGTGGTGGGGCTGTTTTTTTGCCTTGGGTAAGGATTTGAACCTGTTGTTGTATTCGAATGTTGAGCAAAATAGTTGACCTTCAATGGCATAGAATAAGGGGGATGAATGGGCATGGATTGTATAGCGTAAACCTAACTGGTTGCATGCGTTATGAAAGGGGCCCTTAAACCCCCAAATAGCCTCTAGAAGTGATTGGCTTAACGGTGGTAACGAAGGCGTTTCTTCAACCAGCTCATTTTTGGTGAAGAAAGGGGTGCGTAGCGGCAGGGAGGGATGTGTTGTGAGGTGGGTTAGGCATTGTTTTTTATGCGGGTCTAACTGGTAAGGAGGCGTGATATCTCGTGTTTGCAAAATATGAAAGGTATTGTTGGCATAGGCCCATTCGATATCTTGTGCCTTTCCAAATAGTGAGGCGATTTGATGTCCGATAGTGATAAGTTTTTCTAGCGGGATGGGCGGCGCTGTTGTCGTTAGGGGTGTTTGAGAGTAGGCTTGATACCAATATTGGTTGGCATCTGAATGGCCTTGTGTGAATTTAGATAAACTTGTTTTAGAGACTTCAACTAAGCTTTTTGTAGGATCCATGGGCCATTGGGTGAAAAGGACGCCTGCATAGTCAGGGATAATCTCTTTTTGGATGATGATCTGCCCCTTGCTTTCCATGCTTTTTCGAGTTTTTGTGAGGGCATCTTGTAGTGTTTGCATTGTAACGCCCAGTTCAGAATAGAATTGACCTGCCATGCTTTTCTGAGATGTATCTTCTGTATAGGCGCTGCTTCTTATGGCGAGTGTTTTAATTCGATAAAGATAGTTGAACAGGGTAAGTTGAATTTGTGTTAAGCGTGTTAGGGGGATTGTTTTAGGTGTCCATATAATAAATGGAGGGACTTGAACACCCTGTCTCCGAAGGATTTTGAGTCTCGCTGCTTTTGTGCTTAATGGTGTGGTTTTCTTTCGATAGGTTATCCAAAGCAAACTGCCAATAATGAAGAGGCCTAGTATGGATAAGAGTGAAAGGTTCTTGTATTTCTGGAAAGCGGCGTTTAGGGATTGGAGTTTTGTTGTGACGGGAATAAGGGTTAATCGTGTTTTATCGGGATAAGATTCAGGGGTTGTGTATGTTCCTAGGTAGGGGATTCCTAATCGATGTAAACGAAGGCCGAGTAAGGTGCTATCAAAGGCACTTCTAAAGCCATAAGCAAGGCCAATAATGGGGCGGTTTAGTTTTAATATGGGTTGTATAGCATCCTCAAAAACAGGTGTTTTATAGGGCGAGATTTCTTGGATAGGGATATGGACAACTTGTTCGATTTGATGGGGGTCGAAATAGAGCGACGGGCGTGTATCTACGAGAATAGCGCCTACTTTCTTTTGTAATTTTAGAACGTCTTTTGTTGTGAGGTAGGTCTTGCTATTTGGAAACGGTGGTAGGACATCTTTTAACGTGGCTTTGGGACCGCCGGGAAGTGTGCTATTTGTAGTTTTGAGCCATTCAATATAGCCCCCTTTTATCCATGAGAAGGTCATATTTTTATCTAAGGATGAGTGTAGGAGATCGTTGACTAGCAGCGCGCTTCTAAATCCTGAATGGCAGATCATCATGATATGGATATTTGGTTTAAGGAGTGATTGATGTTGATCGAGACGGCTTAGGGGCACTGAAATGGATTCTGGAAGAAACATTAGTTCGCGTTCTTCGAGTTCTCTTATATCAATAATAAGGTTTTTTTGAGTGTCTTGTTTATGTAGTAATAGAGCGTCTTTTAAGGAGATACTGTTTTTTAGGGGGGCTGTGGTGTCGATATTTTGGTCCTTTAATAGTCCAATAATCGCACTTTCAGAGCGTCTGAGATTAAGGGTTTGTTCCCATTTACTTGTCTTGTAATGATGGGCGAACATGAGGCTAACAAGAGTGATTAGAAGGAGGCTTGCTAATGCCGTAAGGTATGTTATTGTTTTGATAGCCTTTTTGATAAGGCTAAGGATTGTGATAGCCCCGATTCCAAAGCTACTGAATAGAAGGGTGCTATAGTTGGCTACTTCTGGGATGGGGATCCCGTACAGAGGTGTTTGTAGCATGATTATGATATAGAGACTCCACAGGGAGAGAGGGCGGGGTATGTGTCTCCAAATCCATCGGTTTTGCATGTGATGACACTCCATGTGCTTGAGGGTATTACTAAGAAAATAGGATAGCATGGTTTCTTTATACCTAACATTCTATGGTGGAATTTGGGGTTATGTGGAATGATGATCTTTTGTGAATTATTAACCGTTATTTTGTATCTATATTTTCGGCTTTGTTTTCCTCAAAGGGGTGTTATTTTTTCAGCTAAAACGGTATAATTTTGGTTGTTCCCCACTGTTATAAAAAGGCGGCGTTTTTTATTTGATAAAGGCTATTTTAGAATGTGTTAAGGACAATCAAGATAGTTTGATTTCCTTTGTATCTTTTCGAGGCACTCTTACTACCTATTCTTATCATACTCTTTTGAAGAAAATTACCCATCATGTTAAAGCGATTCGTTCCTTTTTGACATATCGATCTTCAGATACTGAGTCTGTGGTGCTCTGTGTGGATGACCCTGAGACACTTTTTCTTTTATCCTGGGCTGTGATGTGGTTAGGAAAACGGCTTGTTTTGATTCCGTCTTCAAGTAGTGATATAACATTTTTAGTTGGGGAGCTTGATAAGCAGCTTAAAAAGCCCTTGTTTATTTTTGATGAGGATGCCAAGGGTGGTATAGACGACGGTCTTATGACGTCCTCTGAAGCGCTTCTTGCAGATTTAGATACGTTTGAGTTTTCTGAGGAAGTGACTTGTTGCTCGGATGAGGATGGGACGATAACTTTCTTTTCTTCCGGAAGCCAGGGACGTATGAAGCCTATTTCGCTTACATATAATCAGATTCTAAGCGTGGTTAATACCGTTAAGGATCGTTACCGTGTGGTGTCTAATGATCGTGTGTTAAATCCCTGTCCATTAACCCATGTGGGGGCGTTTAAATATGGCTTTCTTGGGTTTCTTGTGGGCTGCTCTCAATGGCACGTGCACCCTCAATTTGTAGTGACGCATCCAAGGCGGTTTTTGAGGGTTCTTGATGAACAGCAGATCACGATTACGTGGGGTCCGTTAAGTCTTTGTGATGTGTTATGTACGGCGATGTTATCTTCTATTGAAGATTTGAGTTTGGTGTCTTTGCGGTTATGGGTTTGTGCAGGAGAAACCATTGTTTGGACAGCGTTTGAGGCGTTTCAAGAGGCGCTATTACGTTTTGGTATGGCCCATAAGGGTCTTTGTGCGGCCTATGGTTTAACAGAGCTGTCATCAGGGGTGACCTATTCGTTGCCTAATAATGGGCGTTGCTTGACAATCGAAGGGCGTTCTTATGTGTCTTGTGGGAAGGCGATCAAGGGTCTTTCTTTAAAAGTGCAGGATGATGAAGGACGGGCGGTACAAGATGGCCAAGAAGGCCTTCTTTATGTAAAAGGAGAGACCTTATTTAAGGGGTATGGGGTCCTTTATGATGCATTAGATTGTTCTGATTTTCAGTTAGGTTGGTTTTGTACAGGTGATACAGGGTTTCTTTTTGAAGATGAATGGTTTCCTTCTGGTCGTAAGAATGGCGGCTTTCATTCTAATGGCAATACGTTTGATGCGGATGACGTAATACATGTTTTAGAGGGAGTCCCAGGTCTATCCTATAGTGATGTGTTTGTGATTTTAGACCCACATCGATCACAGCTTTCTGCAGCAGGTGTGTGCTTGATCCGTAATGAGCCCTTAGGTCCTAACATAAAAAACGATCTTAATGAGCGATTTTATCAACAGTTTGGTGCGATTCCAAGATTTTGTTTAACGGCCAAACGGAGCGATCTTCCCTTAACCTCTCTTGGAAAGGTGGCGGAATTACACTTATGGGAGTGGATGCTTAAGCAAGAGGTTTCGGAGGGGGCGCCTATCGCTGATAATGTGAGCATTTCTCAACTCCAGGGGGTTTTTCAAGATGTCTTGTCCCATCCTTGTGATATTGCAACGCCATTATTTGAGTTGGGTTTAAATTCACTTTTTATACCTCGAATACAGGATAAAATTGAGGCGGAATTCCACCAAAAGGTCTCTGTTATTGATATTTTATCTTCAGCTACTATATCGGATTTAGCGCAACGAATAATGCCAGATTTGTTGCCCGTAAACGTATCGCGCTCTGTTGAGAGGATCTCCTTTCTTGAAGGGGCCCATGATATTGCGGTTATCGGTATGGAGGTGTCTGTTCCTGGGGCAATAGATTTGAATACATTTTGGGCTAGGATTTTGGCGGGTGAACCTCAATTAGAACGGTTATCACCGGAGGTGTTATTGAAACGTGGGGTGCCTCAATCTCTTATTGAGAGTCCTCAGTATGTTCCTGTCTGTTATTCAGTTCCAGATCTGCTATCTTTTGACCCAGACTTTTTTGGGTATTCAGATAGTGACGCTATGGGGATAGACCCTCAGCAGCGACGCTTATTAGAACTGGGTTGGCTGTTGTTAAGACAGGCGGGTTATTCTTCTGGTCCTGATCAGTCAGTGGGTGTGTTTGTGTCAACAGGAATGAATGCCTATATGAACGACCATCAGCTCTTTCCTAATCTTCAAGGTCATTTTATGGGTGATTTAACCCGAAGTTCCTCTGATTTTGCGGCAGCTCGGTTATCTTATAAACTGAATTTGAAGGGGCCAAGCTTTACAGTTCAAACAGCTTGTTCAAGCTCATTGGTTGCGGTTCATCAAGCGGCTCAGAGCCTTCGTTCAGGTGATTGTGAGATGGCGATTGCAGGAGGGGTTTCTTATTGGAATATTTCTGAAGCGGGGTACTTGTACCAGGAGGGGAGTATTGTTTCTCCAGATGGTGTTTGTCGTCCTTTTTCGTCATCTGCAAACGGGACCGTTTTCAGTAATGGTGGTGGGCTTGTCCTTTTAAAATCGTTGGCTAAAGCACGTGAGGATGGGGACGCTATTTGGGGTGTGATTAAAGGGTCTTCTGTGAACAATGATGGTCAGAGTAAGCCCGGGTTTTCAGTCCCTAGTGCGATAACCCAAGCGGAGGCGATTTCTCAGGCAGTGCATCGCAGTGGTATTGAGAAGGGCGTCATAGAATATGTGGAATTGCATGGGACAGGGACCCTTATGGGCGATCCGTTAGAAATTGAGGGGTTGAAGCGTGCAATGGCACAGTCTCCAAAACAATTTTCAAACTGTGCTATTGGGTCAGTAAAGCGGGTTGTAGGGCACCTTGGGGTGGCTTCAGGAGTCGTAGGGTTTATTAAAACGGTTCTTTCGTTAGCCCATGGCAAGATTCCGTCGAGTCCGTATTTATCGGACTGGAATCCGGATAGTGATGTTTCTGGAGTGGGTATTTATGCTCCTAAAGAGCCTAGGTCTTGGACGTCATCGCGTCCACTTGCAGGTGTGAGTTCGTTTGGTTTAGGAGGGACTAACGCCCATGTGGTGTTGTCTCAAGTGGAAGAAAGTCTTGCGACCGCTAAATCATTTCATGAGAAGAGAGATTGTTTTTCAACACCGTTTAAGAGGCGATCTCTAAGTTACTCTGATAGGGCCCCTTCTGAAAGTTTAGGACAGTTAAAGACTATAGCGTGGGCCCCTGTTTTAGATGTTCGAAAACGGGTTTTAGACGATACTATTCAACTTGTTTATTGTCAAAGGCCAGGACGCCGTGTCCAACTTGTTAAAGACCTTTTGGGGTCTGAAGATGTTTCTTTTTTGTCCTGTGATTTGCGTGAGTCTGGGATTGAGCAGGTGTTGGGCTCTCAGTTAGTGATGGTGTTAGAAGAGTCCGATTTAGAGATTTCTTTCTTTCTATCTTTTTTGAAATGGGTAGGACAACACAATAAACCCCTGATGGTTACGGTATTATTGCCTGAATTAACCCATGTCTCTATGACGATAATTGGTGATTTAGCTGCAACGATTGGGTTGATCCATAGTTTTAGATTAGAAAACCCGGTTCATCATATGTGTGTGATAGAAGGGGACGTTACCTCGGTACCTGAACTTGCCGTGTTTCAGGACTCGTCTTGTTGGCATGTTCAGTTACACAAAGGGCGTTATTTTAAACGTCAATTAACGGAGCTTAAACCGGCGGAACCAGAACGTTCTTTGTTAGCATCCAAGAAGCGTTATTTGGTTCTTGGTGGTACGGGGCGTGTTGGCCGAGTGTTGTGTCGTCATTTAGTAGAGACTTATGATGCTGAATTGGTGATAGTAGGGCGGCGTTCCTATGAGGACGTCCTGTCTGTTTTAGAGACAATTACCGCTGCTGATCGTATCTCTTATATCGCATTAGATATGACCAGGGAATCGTCTTTTCAAACGTTGGTTGATTACTTGGTGAGGACCCCTGTTAATGGGGTGTTTCATTTAGGGATGGTGCATCAACTGTGTGCTATTCAGGATTTAGAGATGAGTCAGATTCATGCTCATATGGGGGTTAAACTCGTAGGTGCAGCATTACTATGGCATTTTATTCGGACCCAAAAAGGGGTTGATTTTGCTTGTTTTTTCTCTTCAGGTATTAGTTTATTGCCTGATATGGGGGTGCATCGTGCAGCTTATCTTTCAGCGACCTATGCGTATGATTCCTTGATTAGCCATTTCTTAAGGGAAGGTTCGACACCTGTTAAGTTGCTAAACTGGGGGTTTTGGGAGTCGTCTGTTCGTATGGATAAGGCCTTTACGTCTCAATCAGATGACTTATTGGAGACACTGTCAGATGATGAGGCATTAGCTTGTTTTGAGGCTTCTATGGCGTCGTCCTTATCACAGATATCGATTCTTCCTGTGAAGAAGGATTCGGCTAAAAGGGGGTTGGGTTCTATCGTGTCTAATATTACGCTTCATACCTTGGTTTCAGATGTATTGAAGGTTCCCTTGGAGGAATTGGATCCAAAGGCTTCTTTTTCAGATTTAGGGGTGGGGTCTTTAACGGCTCTAGATCTTGTTGTGACGATTAATTCCCATTTGGATCCAAGGCCGCCTCTCCGTGTTCAAGATATGTATCGTTATAGCAGTATTTCTAGATTAGAGGGGTACCTTAATGCAGAGGCTATGGAAAGACATAAGCATGAAGCCCTAAGCCCCCAGGATGAAGCCTTTGCTATTGTGGGCATGGCTTGTCGTTTTCCTGGCGCTTCATCTATTCAGGCCTATCATCAGTTATTAGAACAGGGGCAATGTGCAGTTAAGCCCATTTCTCAAACGCGTTTTCATAACTGGGTGCATTCTTACGGTTTAGATTCTTCCAAGGTTTATGGCGGTTTTTTATCAGATTGTCCTAGCGTAGACTATGCTTTTTTTAATTTATCGCCAAAGGATGCGCGTGTAATGGATGTTCGTCATGGGCTCTTTTTAGAAGAAAGTTATCATGCCTTGGAAGATGCCGGTTATTCGCCGCTGCTACTGAAACATAAGAGGGTAGGTATTTTTGCTGGTGTTGAACAAAGTTCAGTTGTCCTTGAATCGGAACCTTTTGTTGGTGCTGGCCGATTAACAGGGCTGTCAAATAGTGTTTTGGCGTCACGCTTAGCCTATCATTTGGATCTTGATGGTCCTGCTATTGCTGTGGATACAGCATGTTCATCTTCTTTGGTGGCGATTCATCAGGCGATATTGAGTCTCAAGCAAGGTGATTGCGATATGGCGGTTGCTGGTGGGGTTAGTTTTTTAGGAAGTGGCTACCAGCATAAGCTATTGCAGGAAGCTCAGTTATTATCTCCTTCAGGTCGATGTGCTAGTTTTGATAGTGCCTCTGATGGCATTGTTCCGTCTGAAGGGGTTGGGGTTGTCGTCTTAAAACCTTTGTCTAAGGCACGAGAGGATAATGATCGTGTTTATGGGGTTGTTTTGTCTTCGAAGGTTAATCAAGATGGTCAGAGCAATGGCTTGTCTGCACCTAATGTGGATCGTCAGATATCGCTTTTGAATGACATGTATTCAGAGATTGATCCTGCGACAATTTCATATATTGAAACCCATGGCACAGGAACGGCTATAGGGGACCCTATAGAATGTGATGCTCTAGCCAGTATAAAAGGATTTGAAGATTGTGCGTTTGGTTCTGTTAAACCTAACGTGGGTCATTTATTATCTGCGTCGGGAATGGCGGGTCTTATAAAGCTATTGTTGTCACTTCATCATAAGCGCTTATTCAAAACCATTCATCATGATCAGTTAAACCCTGATATTAGACTTAGGAAGTCATCGTTATTTATTCAAACTGACCATGTGGATTGGAGGGGTGTTCAGGGACGTTGTCGTGGCGCGATTAGTAACTTTGGGATGAGTGGGACTAACGTTCATATGGTGTTAGGGGAGGCGGACTCTTACTTATCCAATAGCCCTTCATCTGATCAGGGGGTTCTCATTCCTTTGTCGGCAAAATCAGAGGAATCCCTTTTATCTTACATATTACAATTATCTGAGTTTTTGGGGGAAGTACCTCATATTAATATTCAAGATATGGCCTATACGTTGATGCGTCGGGATGGGTTTTATACGCATCGGAGGGTCTTTTTTGTGACGTCTATAGAGGCCCTTCAGGCTTGTTTGGAAACTGGGGCAATATCTAATTTAGATGTTACGACGGTACCGATTGAACAAAGGTCTGTTATGAGGGCTTATATGGAGTCTACTCTTGAACGTTGGGATCTCACAAAGTATTCTGGTCGGCTTTGCTCATTGCCAGGATACTCTTTTATGGTGCCGGTGTCTGAGGATCAAGACAGTGTATTATCTTGTGATCCATGGCAGATAGTCGAGCGAATTTCCTCTTCTGAATGGCTTATTGAGATGCCACTAGCTGGTCATAAAATGTATGATAAGCCCTTGTTGTCTGCTTCAACGGTGTTATCGTTATCGCTATTTGTTGGGGAGCAGGTTGTCTTGAAACAGCCACTGACAGATTGTCGGTTTCATAGTCCTTGTTTTATGGATAAAGGAGGTATGCTACGTCTTCGTTATCACAAGGATCGTCTTTTCTTTTATTACGAAGGGGTCTGTGTTGCAGAGACCTTTCCAGCGGACGATATAGTCTTGTTTGATAGGCCTGTATTTAGTGCTCCGCATCGCGTATGGGATAGCAACGTGGTCTCTGCATTTTTTCAAGATAAGGGGGTGTTGTTAGACGCACCTTTTAACCTGATTCAAGAGGCGACTTTTTATGAAGAGGGCGTTTGTTCATGGCTTATGTGTGATGTAAGGTATGGCTATGTTAGCCTTATTGAAGGGG
>CAZIOF010000015.1:0-4193 GCA_964540745.1 uncultured Candidatus Marinamargulisbacteria bacterium | reverse complement strand
GTAGATAACAGGTCCGTCATAAAGAGGCGCAATTTTTTGGTAGGAAAATTGCTCAGATAGAGCGTCACCACCCACAAGGATAGGCACAGAGAGTCCAGCGCTTTTGAGGTCTTCAGCCGTAATGACCATTTGTTGAGCAGATTTTACAAGTAAGCCCGATAATCCAAGAATCACATCTGGGCCTTCCTGTTTAAGAGCATCAATAATAACTTGTGGGGGACACTTAATCCCTAAATCAATCACCTTAAACCCATTGTTAGATAAGATAATTGAGACAAGGTTTTTTCCAATATCGTGGACATCGCCTTTAACGGTTGCGATAACAAGCGTGCCCTTGGTTTGAATGTCAGTCTTTTCCATAAACTGTTCTAAATGTGAGACAGCAGCTTTCATGACTTCGGCTGATTGAAGCACTTCAGCGACAATCAGTTCATTATTATTAAAGAGACGGCCTACAATATCCATAGCTGCCATTAAGGGGCCATTGATTACCTCAAGAGGTTTCAGGGTTTGGAGGGCTTCATCTAAGTTGGAGATAAGATTTTCTTTAGTACCTTCCACCACATTTATTTCCAGCCGTTTATCCAAGGGGAGGTTTTCAGGTGATTCGATAGGTTGTCGAGAGGTATGTTGACGAAAATAGGCCACAAAGTTGGCTATCGGGTCATTATTATTCGCTGTACGATACCAGAGGAGATCGTCACAAAGGGCTTTCTCTTCATCTGTAATAGTAGAGAATCGAACCAGCTTTTCAGAGTTAACAATAGCGGCATCCAAACCGGCGTCAATACAGCGGTGGAGAAAAACAGAATTAAGTACCTCTCGTCCAGAGTTAGGGAGCCCAAAGGATACATTGGAGATACCTAAGACAGTTTTACAGCGGGGAAAGGCTTGTTTAATGAGCCGAACCCCTTCAATAGTGTTGTGACCGGATCCAAAATAATTCTTATCGCCTGTTCCACAGGGAAATACCAAGGGATCAAACCAAATATCTTCGTCCTGAAGACCATATTTTTGGGTAAGTAATTGATGAGAATGTTGGGCAACTTTAAGTTTATCCGCTGCAGAGACGGCCATTTCACCCTCAATACAACCGACGACCACAGCGGCCCCGTATCGTTTTACGAGAGGAATGAGTTCTTTAAAGTACTTTTCCCCTTCTTCAAGATTAACAGAGTTTAAAATGCATTTTCCTTGGCAACGTTTGAAGGCCGTTTCCACTACTTCAGGGACTTGTGAGTCTACCATAATGGGAACTTTCACCATTTTGCTGACTTTGTCATAAAACGCAATGGTATCTTGTACTTCATCTCGGTCAGGGTTTGAGAGACAGATATCAATAATATGTGCGCCAGATTTAACTTGTTTACGGGCAATTTCCGAGGCTTCGTCCCATTTGTTTTCGGTGATGAGACGTTTAAAAGCGCGTGATCCAATAACATTGGAGCGCTCACCTACGATAGCAGGCCGCGTGTCTTCATCAATTGAATAAGGTTCAATACCAGAAATGCGGGCCGTCCCTGTTTCGTTGACAGATTGACGAGGTATAGCCTTCGCTGCAATATCGGAAAGGGCGTTGATATGGGCTGGCGTAGTGCCGCAGCAACCACCGATAAGGTTTAGCCATCCTTCCTGCAAGAAGCTATCCAGCACCTGAGCCATATCACTAGCAGATTCAGGATATTGGCCCTCTGCGTCAGGGATGCCCGCATTTGGAACAACAGCTATAGGAAACCGAGAAAGCTGAGAAAGGGTCCGAATATGATCTTTCATAAAAGCAGGCCCAGTGGCACAGTTGAAACCTATATAAAGGGGGTTCATATGTTCGATAGAGGTATAAAAGGCTTCTGCCGTTTGACCAGCAAGCATAGTCCCCATGGTCTCGATTGTTCCTGACAGAGCGATAGGAATCGTAATGCCGAGTTCTTCAAAGGCACGAAGGGTGCCGATATAAGACGCTTTTAAATTAAGGGTATCTAAGGCTGTCTCAAAAAGAAGGTAGTCAGCGCCAGCTTCAATTAACGGTTTGGCTTGATAATAAAATTCCTGAGCCAGCTCATCAAAGCTAATGCCTCCTGTGACTGATAGGGCTTTTGTAGTAGGGCCCATGGATCCTGCTACAAAGCGAGGTCTTTCAGGCGTGGAATAATGCTTGCAAGCCTCTTTAGCTAAGTGAACAGCTTTTGTATTAATCGCGACACACTGATCCTGGAGATCATATTCCTGAAGGACTAAAGGTGTGCCGCCGAAGGTATTGGTTTCGATAATATCGGCGCCAGCCTCAAGATAAGCACAGTGAACGTCATAGATAGCTTCAGGTTTAGTAAGGACAAGATGTTCATTGCAGCCATCATAGGCCTCACCACCAAAATCGGCAGGCGATAAATTCTTTTCTTGTAATGCGGTGCCCATGGCACCGTCGATAACAAGAACACGTTGTTTTAGAAGCTGGTGAAGTGATGTCATTTCAGGCATACGCACAAGTTTAGTTGAATATTTTATGTGACGCAATACACGGGGGAAGTTATTAAGGGAAAAACCTCTCTCAAAAGATTGTGACGTTCTGAGAGAGGTAGGTTGTTTATTTACTGATTGATAGTAAGTTTTGCCATAATAGCATCTGTTTCAACGAAGTAACCAGAAAGATTAGCTGCTGAAAACATATAGGTTTTACCATCCAATTCATAGATATAATGTTTCATATACATCGTAATTTGATCGAACGCCTGATTACACATTAATAGTGTAAAGGCTTTATTACCTAAGGTGTCTGTGCGTTGAATGGCTGTTGGAAATAGTGTTTTTATTTGGTTAATAAACCCTTCCGCAGGAACATTTTGAGGTGTCTCGATGGCTAATGATAGGGATCCTTTCTGTAGTTTTCCTAACTGACTAGGGGAATCAACGGTTGCTTCTTCAAACGCTATAGCGCGAATACTGATATTTCCTTCATATTCGTAGAGTATTCCTTCTGATTGAGGGTAGCTATGTGGAATCATCCTAAAATAGAACTCTTCGAATACGATATTATCGTAACTATTCAATTCAGGAAATAGTCCATTAAACGTAAAGTCAAAGTCCTCTGGGAAATCGCTAGCCTGTGGCGGGTTTGAAAGATAGGGGACTATGAAATGACGTATATCACGGATAGGGTTTGTGAAAAGAGCCCCTAAATTGACCTTATGGGTTCTTTCTTCACCTGTATCTAAGATATAGTGCACGTCAACGGCAGAACCACCTAAGCTCTCTTTCATCATTGATAGAACCTCCATAGCTAATTGGATATCTGAGTCCAACTGATTCTTTCTAATGACATCGTCTGACTGATCATCTGTCTCTGATTGGATAGATATAATTGATTTTTGAGACTGTTCAATGGCTTTAATAAAGGCCTCTCCAGCGGCTTTCATATGAATATCACCATCATCAAGCAAGGTTCCGAAGCTTGGATTGGCTTGTAGAAACTGATAATCTATATTTCCTAGCATTGTCTGTTCATCGTATTGAAATTCATAGGCAACTAAAGGATGGCAAAATGCTTTGATGAGGGATAGCATGGCTGTCATAGCATGAATATCGCCATTGTCTAGTTCCATGTCATAGCCAAGCCCAGTGACGTTTCCTGAAAGAATCATAGAGAATTCAGTTGATAACGCTTTTTCAAGACTAGCAATGGTTTTTTCTAGGGTAGGAATGAAGGCCTCTCGTAACACACCGCTAATATCTTCAATAATATCATTATTTGTAAAACTGGGAACACTTGCTACAGATAGAATGCGTTGTTGTACTTGGGAAGGCGATTCTAGGGTCATAAGGTCATCTATACTATTTGGTAACGTACCTTGGAGAAGGCCACGACTTTCCCAAACTCTAGCCACCTCTCCTAGGGTGGGATCTTCAATTATTTTAATCATGGATCCTAAACCGGTCATGACATTCGCTCTCGGGTTGTTTGGATTTGTTTCTAAAATAGATTCAAATATATCTAATCCTTCGGTTAACCGTCCTTCACTTAAGGCTTGTTCAGCCCGCTCATATTGAATGACTAATTCTGATTCTGAGAGTGAGGTTTCCTCGGATACAGGTGTTTCATTGGAAGTTGGTGTTTCCTAGGAAACTGGTGATTAATATGAAGAAGGTGTTTAATATGCAGAAGGTGTTTAATAGTAAGAAGTTGATTAATAGGAAAAAGG
>CAZIOF010000014.1:0-3249 GCA_964540745.1 uncultured Candidatus Marinamargulisbacteria bacterium | reverse complement strand
CAAGAAAGAAATCGCCTACCAAATGGTCATGGAAAAACCCCATAAAACTGTTTCTGAAATTGCCAAAGCCCTCCACATGAGCCGCTCTACTATCTATCGGCATATCGATAAACGGCGGGTTTGGGGGTAGGCCCTACCCATTCAAAAAATCAATTTATACCGTACACCAGCCCCTTTTCCCAATACCTGCAAAAATCCCTTATCCACTAATTTATTTAAAGAATAAATCACTGTTCTTCTTGGAAATGTTGTCTGTATCACAATCTCTTTTGTCTGAAGATTCTTTTCTGGTGACTCCTTAAAACAATGATAAATGATCATATCTGTATTAGATAATGATTTATAATTATCAAATTTGGTACTGTAATAGCCCATATTATCTAAGCTGTCCGCCATGACCCCTTGCATGAATTCTAGAAAATACGCGATATTATACTGTGTTGGATCTGAGTTAAACACCCCTTTTGAGCACTGTCTTAAGACCTTATAATACTCGGCTCTACACCGTTCTATATTTCTATCTACGGCAATATAAGGAACCAACTTAGAAATATGGTCATCTTCAAATCGCATTAAGAGTAATTGAAATAGAATACGTGATAATCGTCCATTTCCATCTTGAAATGGATGAATGGCTATAAATCGAAATATAAATTCGACAATTATTGGAAGGATCCATGCTTCAGATTCAACCACGGTATTGAACCATCTCACTAATTCTTCCATAGAAGATGCTGTAATAGCCCCTGGATCTGCAGTTTTTAAAACATCTTTACGCGTCCCGGTTAAACTATTTATTTCTACCACATTATTCATTAGCGTTTTATAATTACCTCTATGATAATGGGCATCTGAGTCATACTTCATAAGTTCTCTGTGTAAGCCTTTTATATCAGATTCACGTAAAGGCGTTTTCTCTACTGACAATTCATAACTAATCGTCAATGCATCTCTATACCCGGCCACTTCTTCGATACTTCTTTCTTTATTTTTTGAAAGTTTGTTCTTGATATAATGCTCTTTATCATCATAATTAGTATCTTCATTTCTTGACAATTCAGTATCAACCCAATCAATTTCAACATTAGTTAATACCGCATTCTCAATTCTTGTAGATGCCCCAATATTGCTTATGAAAGACTGCTTCTTTATAAAGGCTGTTTTATCATCAGTAAATGAAGAAAGAGTGAGGCTTTCTGTAACATAACATTTATGAAGCTCTTTTAGTTTCTTGATCTGATCTGTAGTCAATTTAAAAGATAGCATATGATCTATTATAACTAATCGTGCAATATTGTGCAATATAAGTCGTGTATTTATTGCACATTAGAACATATGCGCCGCTCTACTATCTATCGGCATATCGATAAACGGCGTGAATTGGTTTAGGCCCCTACCCTATTAACTATAGTATTTCTCTAGTGTGAACAGAACATCGAAACAAACCCTTTAACAACAAGTTTAAGATTATTACAATATTTACATACCTACTTAAACCATCGCTATAAAAGGAGCCAACCATATGGAGCCCAAGTTATTATTGTCAGACATTGCATCTATCAATGACTGTTCAATTCAATATGTACACAAGTTAATCAAAGAACATAATTTAACGACGAATAAAGAAAGTAATCGAATTTTTGTACAAAACCCAGTTTCAAAAATACTTTTGAAGCCTGAAATACCGAAAAAGACTATTTCAATCCAAACGGTTAAAGGGGGTGTTGGAAAGACCACTATTGCACTTTCCTTGGGCGTTCGGTTTTGGTTATATGGTGCTAAAGTTCTTTTTATTGACCTAGATCAACAGGCAAATCTTAGCAGTACCTTTAAAATCATAGATTCCAAAAAAGTATTAATCGATGTTCTTGACAAAAAAAAGCCTACTCCAATAGAAGACTGTATTGTATCGATCAAAGATGGTTTGGATATTCTCCCGTCCTCTTTAAGAAATGCAACTATCAACCAATATATGCATGCATTTCATATCAGCCCTAGTGAGGCATTACCTGAATTTTTAAAGCCGCTAAAAGAAGTCTACGATATTATAATTATCGATTGTCCACCTGCTTTAGGTGATATAGTAACAAGCGCATCTCTTGCAAGCGATCTCGTTATTGCCCCACTCGACCCTAACGACTATGCCGTCCAAGGCGCGAAATTTTGTTTCTCAGAAATAAAAACCCTACAAAAAAAGAAACAAGAAAAAATAGATTTCAAAATTCTTCTCAATAAATATGACGCACGTACAATACTATCCACTAATATAGTTACCGAATTACAAAAGAATAACATACTAAATACATGTCTATTTGACTCAATAATAGGCGTATCACAAGAATTTTCTAAATCCAAAATGGACAAAGCTTCTATTTTCGATACCGTAAAACAAGGCCGTGCCTGTAAAGATATTGACTTGTTAGCACGCGAAGTACTTGGCTGGTCAAATGAAATAACTGACTAATGCCAAGTTTACGCTCTATTAAGAAAAACAATACCACCAAAACTAAAGTTGAGTTCAATTTCGACGCCCCTGAGAGTCAGACCGCAGTTTTTGAAATGAACGAAAAATTGCGCGCGCTTAATCGGAAATCTCACTCTCCAAAAAAACATAGGGATAAAGACCGCATAAGACAGCAAGAGAATTCATCTGAACCTAACACCCCAAAAGATGAACAGCCAATTAGGACACATATAGGACACAACTAAGACACAGAAAAACAGTATACAATCCCCTAACACTTCAAAGTCCGAATCTAACGCTGAAAAAGACGACCACCTAATCAGGACACATATAGGACACTATAAAGAAGACGACTGAACCTAAGAAGGACATAATTAGAACACATATAGGACACAATCAGAATATAGATAAGACGACAATTAGACGACAATAGGACGGCATCTACAGAGTATTCTGAAAAAGACCATGAACTAGACACTCCTTCAATAAGAACACTATTGAGACACAAACAAGCCACAATCAGGGTTCTGGTCCGTCATCGATTTATAAAGATCGGCCAAAACAAGACACAAATGAGACACAAACAAGACACCAATTAAGACACAATCTATAGTCATATCAATAAAGAAAACTAACAACCCCCGTACTCCAGATTCATACCTACACTGACGGTTCCTCTAGCGAAAAAAGCACGCATTAGCTATACTTAACCCTTAAAGAAAGAGTAAGGAATAACAGAACTTCTAATCAGACTACCTATTAAAGGAACTGCGTCATGACATATA
>CAZIOF010000013.1:0-8753 GCA_964540745.1 uncultured Candidatus Marinamargulisbacteria bacterium | reverse complement strand
AACTCCTATAAGATGATGGGTGTGTTATCGATCGGGTTGGAAGGTGCCATTATATCATTTTTTAGAGAGGTTTGAGATGAGGGGTATTTTTCATAGCCTTTAATTTAGTTATGGAAATGGATAAGCGGAACCGCTACACTGGATATTAGATCGGTTTATATTGTAAAAGGGAGGACAAAGATGACACTATCATCAAAGCAAGTTGAGGCCTTACAGTTTGTGCTGAAAGGGTTAATGCGTCGATATAGAGAGCGTGTGCCTGATGTTGCTCATATTGTGTCAGAGATGGTTAAGCAGGGGGTTGTTGATAGTGAAGAGGCTATTGTTAATGATCATATTGCGTTTCGGACTTTGGGAGTACCTTATTTAGGAATACAGTCTTTAGAAAAGATCTTTTTAGCTTATGGGTACGAGAGACGTGATGCCTACTATTTTGAAGGAAAAAAAGTGGATGCTTACTGGTATTCACCCCCAACAGACATTCCTAATTTACCGCGTATCTTTATTAGTGAGTGTCGGGTTCCTGCCTTTTCTGAACAGGTTCAGAAAATCGTTCGGTCTTATACAACAGATATTCATGAGGATCCGGTGGCCTCATTGGATCTGATGGATGGGTCTCAAGTTGATGATTTTTTACATCGTTCTCTATGGCGGTCTCCGTCTTGGGACGACTACTCGACGGTTTTAGATGAGAGTGAATATGTATCTTGGGTCTTGAATAATCGCTATTATCTTAATCATTATACGATTTCGATTCATGCCTTAAAGGAAGGTTATAATAAAATAGAGGCTTACAATGGGTTTCTAGAGTCTATTGGTATTACCTTAAATGATGCTGGCGGAGTCATTAAGCGAAGTTCAGATGGCAAGCTCTTGCAGAGTTCATCTGTCTCTAATCAAGTGAGGGTTCCTTTTCCCTGTGAGGACGGGACCACTGAATCCCATCTTGTCTCGGGCAGTTATGTGGAGTTTGCACAACGTATTGATGGTCGAGACGGATTTGACCAGGGTAATGCGGATAAGATCTTTGAAAGTACCTATACGGACCAAGTGAAACGCTCTTAACGTGACGTGTTGGGAGATTTTATTTCAGATATTCACAGAGCCTTTTTTGGGTCATCCTTCTGGACAAACCTTGTTTTCAGAGTATGGAGACCGATCGGTTACGTCAGGAGCGGGTGTTAGCGACATCTGGGTTGTAGAGTCCCAGGGTTTTGTTGGGTGAATGATTAGGTTGCCGCTTTCAAACGGGAGACGAACATATGTAAGGCAGAGGGATTTAGATCAAACTGGGCATTGGTTTAAACAGCCAAATGGCTATTTAGTTTGAGAGGTAAGCTATTTTAAGATCGTGGGCCTGGCTGTGTTGGCATCCATTTTGGTTTGGGAGAAAGCGTATATAGTAGAGCTACCGAAATAGCTCAGGATATTACGCATCACAGGTCCTATGATGTATACTTAGAGATAACGGGGTTTGTGAGACCAGTCCCCTTCTAAGAAAAGGGAGGATGAAGATAATGGGCAAAGAGAAACCAGGACGAAGCGAAAAAAAGAAGCCGCAGAAAACGGCTAAAGAAAAGAAGCAAGCCAAGGCGGAGAAGAAGAAGAATCGATAAGGCAACTTAAGGGGGGGGTAGTTAGTTTTTAGTTAATTTATCCCTTATTCTAAATGAGTTCTAAGCGCTGTTTAGAACCACCAACCCATGCTATAGATTAATGTGACGGGCGGTATATTGTCTATACCATAGGCTTCTAGATATTGGGTTAAGGCTTCTGATCGTTTGATGGTATACCCCAGCCCAATTTGTCCAGTAACGCCTGAACTTTCACCTCTAAAGCTATAAGTTATGCCAACGATACGTTGGGATAGATCATCTCCAAGGAGCCCTTGATTCCACAATTGTATAGATACAAAATTGCTATTAATTTGTGGTTTTAAATGATAATTAAGCCCTGCTCCAAAACCGATAGCCCCAAACCCGGTTTGCAAACTCCATTGTTGCTTAATCATTTTTTCAAAATCCATGCCGATAAGAGCCCCCCCACCTTGGAGTAGCCCTATTGTTATGGATGTGTTTTTAAGGTTTGGGTGGCTATCTTGTGCACTTACAGAAATCATGGTTGTTGCAAGAAGCAAGGCTATAACTAGTCCCCTATATGTCGATCCTATATTATTGCCTTTCATGATAATAAACGCCTTTCTCTCTTTGTTTTATGATTATCGATAAAATATCCTTATAGTTTCAATTTCTTTTTTTTATATTAAGAAAAATGAAACTTATGTGATAAGGGGTGCGATAACTCAAGCATAAGGAATATGAACGGGTGGTGTTTTATGATACTTAAGATAAACCAAAGACAAAAAATCGGTTTTATAAAAAGAATAAAGATGATATTACTGTCTGTTGTTGCCGGTGTATTTATTGTGTCTCTTTTTGGATGTAGCCCATTACTTCACGTTAGTATGATAGATACAGAGATACCTCATGTGAGTGGCGTTGGGGAGATAGGTGTTGACGGTTCTGAGTCTTTAGTTCGTTATGATAACATGCCCGATAGTGGGGGTATTTTGGCACAGTTTGTGGCACAGGGAAGTAAGTGGGATCATTTTGCTATAACCTATAGTGTTCAACGTATGTCAAGCGCTCTTCCTGAAAAGTTAGTGGATCAAGCGTTTAAAGAGGCGTTTGAGTTGTGGGCATCGGTATCGTCGTTAACATTTTCTGAAGTGAGTCATGTCTCTCAAGCAGATATTGTTATTTCTTTTCGATCAGGGAGGCATGAAAGAGGTGTTTCTCCTATTAACGATGTAGGGTTGTTTTTAGGAAATATTGTTCTTCCCTTTTTTCGTCCAACTCCTGAAGAATGTGCTTATTCTTTTGATGGCACAGGTGGCCAGTTAGCCCATTCATTTTTTCCGCCTCCAGCGGGAGGTGCTTTGGCTGGAGATATTCATTTTGATGATAATGAATTCTGGACATTAGATCTGTGTTCAAGTGGTGCTGGCCCAAAAGATTTGATTACAGTAGCTGCACATGAAATTGGTCATTCACTTGGATTGAGACATTCGTTAGATAAAGAGGCCTTGATGTCCTCTCATTATGGCGGTTCACACCGTTTTTTGAATGAGGATGATATCCGTGGCATTCAGCTCATATATGGAAATGGAGTGGGCGAGTAAAACGAACACCGTCAATGATGTCTTAAACAGGTGCTGTTGTGGCCGTCTCAAATTTGGAAAAGGCGTCTTTCAAAAGACGTTTTGATAGATGATTGTCAGCGATCCTTTTTAGACAAGACTGTTTTTGAATGGTTTTTGTCCTCTATTCAGAGCAAAAACCCCAGGTTATTGCTTAAGCAGGGAATAGGGTGGGTCCTGCCATTATCTGGAAAGCTTCGGCTTCGATACTTCGTCCATTGAGTGTGGCGGATGCCTGTAGCAGTTCAGCTGCAAGCGTGGGCTGGTTGCTGTCATAATGATCGTCGAAGATTTTTCCTTTATCTTTATAAGTCTTTCCCAGGTTTTCTAAAGTTAAAGATAGTACATCTTGGCATAGTTTGCGAAAGTATTTTGTTTGTTTGCGATATATTATTTCGTGTTTTAGTAATGCTATCGTCTGGTCTAGTTTTTGTGGATTGTAACATGGCCCCTGTTTTCTTTTTAGTTCGTAATGGTCTAGAACTTGGCTAAGCATGGGTAGGGTTTCTTGTTTTAGGCTCGCGGTTATTGTGTCGTAAGTGTTGATATGACATTTGATTGCTGTTAAGAACAGCTGAAGGGTTTCAACAGGGGGTTGTATATAGGATGTTTTTACTGGGTTATCTATTGTTGTTGTTTCATTTGGTTTTTTCAAATTCAATATTTTAATAGTGATTATTTTGTCGGCAATGCGATATTCGTTTAGTCTTCAATAATTCTAGATGTTGGCTAGATAGTTTAAGAGCCTGATATTAGGTGTGCGCATAATAGTCTCTTTATTACCACTAGAATAAGTGGTAATATGTGTTTTTAAGCGTGTTTTTTAACGCTAATTTTTAGTGTTTCAGCGGTATTCCCCTGATAGTTATTGGTTTCTATGACTGAACCCAAGAGCCCAGTACGTACAAGACAAAGGCTATTGTAATCGTTTTTGTCCATCAGGTAGTCGCTTATCGAAGGGAGTTTCTTATGGTTCATCTTCACTGTCATAGTTGGTTTTCATTGCCTTATGGGACGATGTCGCCACAGACATTACCGATCTTAGCTCAGACTCATGGGATGACGGCGGTTGCGTTAACCGATCGGAATAGTTTGGCTGGGGCCATGATGTTTTATCAGTCGGCAGTGTCTTTGGGGATTAAACCCCTTATTGGCGTTTATTTAGATGAACGTGATGGGACAGAAGGGGTGGTCTTATTGGCAAAGACAATGCGTGGTTATCAGTCTTTATGTGAGTTGGTGTCGGCACGTCATTTGGATCCCGATTTTCAATTGTCAACAGCATTGCTCATGTCAGGTCCAGATTTGATTCTTTTGAGTCAGTCTAAAACCCTTTGTCTTTTAGGGAGGGAACGTGGGTTTTCCACATATTTTGAGCTCGTGTTGGATTCGCCCGCTCATCTGGAACCTGTGTCTTATTGGAAGCAGTATTTACAGCCAGTAGGGATCCCTTGTATTGCCAGTAACGCGATTTGGTTTGAAAAAATGGATGGGTATGTGTTAGTTCAATTGCAACATGCCATTGCTCATAAAACGTCTCGCCATGCGCAGCAGGCCAAGGGCACTAACATAGGGATAAGTGCGCTTCGTTATTTTCGGTCACAGGAAGAGATGCGGCTACTCTTTGAGTCCATCCCACAAGCCTTAATTGAAACACAGCACCTTTCCGATCAGATCGAACTCTCATTCCAATTTGGATGTTGGCTGTTTCCCTCTGTTAAACCCCATACAAAAGACTCTGTTCGGGAACAACTTGTTCAGGCATGTGAACAGAAGATTGGGGCACTGTTTGGCCGTTCTCAATCGGTCTATCAGGAACGGCTTGCCCAGGAATTTGAGGTCATTACCACTATGGGTTTTTTAGATTATATTTGGGTTGTGTGGGATATTGTTCGATATGCAAACCAACATCAGTTGCCCACCATAGGCCGTGGCTCTGCCGCCAATAGCCTGGTCTTGTTTTTATTAGGGATTACCCATGTGGATCCGGTGGCGCATTCCCTATACTTTGAACGGTTTTTGAACCCGGAGCGGACCTCGCCTCCCGATATTGATCTGGATTTTTGTTGGCGGAAACGGGGTAAAATACTTGATTATGTGATGACGACTTATGGGGTAGCCCACACCGCCATGATTGGGACAACGGTGACATTTGGTTGCCGTGCAGCTTTTCGTGAAGTGGCGCGTGTCTATGGATTGTCTGAATCAGAGATTTCGTCATTGACCCGGTTTTTTCCCTATCATATGCCAGATACTGTTGAGGCATTACACGATTGCGTACCGGCCCTTAAAGAGACACCCCTTAAGAATGCCCCCTATCGACATATTCTCTCCTATGCCATGGCCCTGACGGGGTGTCCACGTCATCTGTCCGTTCATCCCGGAGGTGTGGTGATTAGTCCAAAACCCTTATCTTGCTATTCGCCCTGTCAACGGTCCGCTAATCAACGTGTCATTACTCAAATTGACATGCATGGGATTGAAGCCTTGGGGTTAATTAAAATTGATATCCTAGGGAACCGTGGATTAAGTGTCTATCAAGATACCCTTCGACAATTGAATGAGAACGGGGTAGGGATGACGGTCCCCCAAGAGGTATCGTCTCTAGAAAAGGATTCCAAAACCGTTTATGCCCTAAAAACAGGGCAAACAATAGGGTGCTTCTATATTGAATCGCCAGGAATGAGAGCCTTGCTCCAAAAGTTGAAAACAAGTACCTATCGGCACCTCGTGGCCGCAAGTTCCGTGATTCGGCCCGGGGTCGCGCAGTCAGGTATGATGGCCGCCTATATCGATCGTGCTCGTGACCCGAGCCAGGTGTCCTACGTGCACCCTCAACTTAAAACCCTCTTGTCAGAGACTTATGGCGTGATGGTCTATCAAGAAGATGTCCTAAAAGTCGCTCACCATGTGGCTGGCTTCACCTTGGCGGAGGCAGATGTCCTACGTCGTGCTATGAGTGGAAAAGGACGGTCCCCTCAAGCTATAAAAGTCCTTCAAAGACGGTTTTTCTCCCAGTGTCTTGAACGTCATATCTCACAACCGATCACCTCTGAATTGTGGCGGCAAATGAGTAGCTTTGCAGGCTATGCGTTCTGTAAAGCGCATTCTGCAAGTTATTCACAATTGTCCTTCAAATTGATGTATCTTAAAACCCATTATCCTGTCGCCTTTATGGCCTCTGTGCTCTCTAATCAAGGCGGGTTCTATCAGACAGGGGTCTACATCTGGGAAGCAAAACGGTTAGGGATTCCGGTTCTTCTCCCTTGCGTGAACAGGAGTACCTATCACTATCGACCTGAATCAGTGCCAGGGAACCCCATCCCGGCCGTACAACGGTTGCGGACAGGTGCGCTTCGGATAGGTCTGCTACAAGTAGGGCGGTTGAACCGTGCCCATGTCTATACGTTACTGAAGTCCAGACTGCAAGATGGACCCTTTCGTGGGCTCGCTGATTTGGCGGCTAGGACTGATTTGGGGGCGTCAGAATTGGAGGGGCTGATCCTTGTAGGGGCTTGCGATTGCTTCAGATTGACACGGCCTGAATTATTGTTTCAATTGAAGGCCCTTAACTTGAAATCAACACAACGTCAGTTAGCGCCTTTCATAATGCCTGTTCAAAAACCTGCCCTAAAACGGCCCTACCTGACCCCCTATTCCCTGCGGGAACGGTGTCGGTATGAACAGGATATCTTGGGCTTTATGGTCTCCCAGCACCCACTCTGGTTCTATCAATCCTACCTGGTGAAGGAAAGGCTTCCTAGCACCGCCCTCGCTAAGCATGAAGGTCGGTTCGTCCAACTCCTTGGCTGGTGTATCGCCAAAAAACAGTCTCGGACCCGGAAAGGTGAACCTATGACCTTTATGAGTATGGAAGATCTGGTGGGGACCTTTGAAGTGACCCTGTTCCCTAAAGTCTATGCTAAATATGCGCGTATGACTTGCTCCCAAGGGCCCTACTTGATCGAAGGACGGGTGGATCTCTCCCATGGCATTCCCTCTGTCGTAGCAACACAGTTGACGCTTTTACCCTCTTTAGCAGCGTAGGTGCTGTTAAAATGGGGTTATACGGCGTTAGTCATTATTCGAAAATGCCCACTTACGGAAGTAAGCTCCGCGTTTTCTCACTTGAATACCTTGTCTAACCCCATTTTAATTCGCACCCGTACGGTTAGCGCTAGACGGCGTCGTTTGGTCTCACTTTCAACATGTTCACATGACGATAAGCTGCGATGGCGGTAGGATTCAAGTCGTTAAATAATATTTATAGAGTGCTTTTTGTTGTAGGTATTGGAGTGTGTCAATATAGGCAGAAAAGGCATTTTTCATGGTATCTCTTTCACTGGGCTCGGGAATTCGTTTCAAGCCGTGTTGTAGTGTTACAATAAAGTCAAAGAAAAGAGCTTTCTTATTCTGATGGTCTTGGACATACGTTAAGAGTTTGAACAACGAGTCTGAATATAACTGGCTATTAGTCCCTTTAGAAAAGCCTTTCCAACAGTTGTCTAGCATCGCTAAGCCTTTTGTTTGTTGATACTTGTTGTTAGGACAGGTAGCGAGTGTGTCTAATGTCATTAAAAATAATTGATCGATAATAGGATTGTATGACGCTATTAATGGGGACTGGGTTGTTTCATCTGTGCCAAAAAGACCGTTATATAATATTTCCACGTCGGCTTCTGGATCTGGTGTTGGTGCCTGCTGTAATGTGTGGATAATAGTTAAGATAGAGGGTCCGTCTACAATTCCATAGTGGTCAAAATAGTGTTTTAAGTTTGTTGTATCAATTTGGCGAAGCTCGCTGATTGTCTTTAATGAGAAGAAGCCCTCAAAAAGACCTGTAGGGTCGCTGCTGTGTTTATGTGATCCCCACCTATCTGATAGTGCCGCTTCAATAAAGGGACAGAGCTGGCGGGCCTTTTGGGCATCTATAGGCGCGTTACCTAGAAAGATTTTTTTTGTATCGTTGTCAATATTTAGATCAGAGAGCGATTTGCAGTGACGAAGCAACGTAGGGGGCTGATAGCGTGTTAGAACACAATGTTTTTGTCCTTTTTTTAAGATGCTTGAGTCGGACCCGGGGCAACGATAGCTTAGTCGTTTATTATGTAACATGGATTAGGTACCTCTTTTAACTTGTTCAACTTTTAATGAATACTTTCGGGCCAATGTATCAAACGTGGCACATATGCTAGGTGAAAGTTCAGATCGAATAAAGGGAAGGTTGTTCTGTAATGTTAAATGTTTGAAGCAGATCATCATGTCCTTGAACTCTTCGAACCCCTCTTCAGAGGTCTTCTTGTTTAGAGCGATGGGTGTTTTCCATAGGGATGGGCTGTTTTGGATATGGTCAAAAAATCGGTGGGCCAATAGTGCCATTTCTACCCCTGTATAGGGGCATGTGCCACCGTATTGTGGCGAATCAAAATAGTCATCAAAACAATAAAAGAGGCTACAGTCATCAATTGCAGAAAAGGCTGTCTGTAATATTTGTGAGAATAACTTTTCCTGGGCGATGTCAGAATCCATACATGTTTCCACATTATTAATAAAG
>CAZIOF010000012.1:0-6613 GCA_964540745.1 uncultured Candidatus Marinamargulisbacteria bacterium | reverse complement strand
AGACCTTCTTTCGGTCTATCTGAGTTTTTAGTATGGGGCGTGTTACTCATATTAATGTGACCTTTGTTCAAGGGGTAGAGCCTGGGGTGGCTGCCGGTGGTGATTTAACGGGCCAATATCCTAATCCAGAATTACCATCACTGGGTATTATCTCTGGTAGCTATGGTGATAAAGAGCATGTTCCTCAAATGACGGTGGATGAGAAAGGTCGTATCACTACAGTTACATTGATTCCTGTTGAGGGGGTTGTTCCTGGAGGGCCTGTTTCAGGGCTTTCATTTTCAGGGGATTACCCTACCCCTAATTTAATTGTCCAGTCTCAGCTATCACCTGGCTCTTATGGTGATAATAATGATTTAGGTAAAATCATTGTTAATGATAAGGGGCTGATATCATTTATGACTACCGTTCAAATTCGAAATATTAGGCCAGGAGGACCTGCCGGTGGTGATTTAATGGACAATTATCCCAGTCCAAATCTTAAATCAACAGGTATTCAAGCTGGTCAATACGGGACAGTGACACGATCGGTTGAGGTTCAGGTTAATAATAAGGGGTTAATTACTAGTATTTCTGAAGTTCCGGTGGTTGGCGTTCCTCCTGGGGGGGAGGCTTCAGGAGGATTAACAAGTTATTATCCTGATCCAGGTGTTGTTAATATTCGAGGACAGCCACTTGTCATTACGGATCTTCAGGAGGGGTACGGTCTTTTATGGCTAGATAGTAATAATGATGGGAGTTTTGAATGGACATCATCTACATTATCTAATCTCTCTCCCGGGGGCCCGATTTTATCGACGGAGTTTGAGGGTGACTATCCCAATCCGACACTATTAGATTCAGGTGTAACTTCCGGAAATTATGGAAGTTATAGTGCTATTTCACGTTTGAAGGTTAATTCAAAAGGTCGTGTAACTTCTGCAGAGGAAAAAACGATTACGGGTGTTAACCCTACAGGCCCGATAGGAGGGGACTTTATAGGTTCCTATCCCAACCCGTCTTTGAGTTCAACGGGTATTTTGTCTGGTACCTATGGTAGTCATAATCAAGCTATTTTGATGAGAGTGGATTCGAAAGGCCGTGTTGTCTATATTGAACAGGCATTGATGAGAAATATTCCGCCTATAGGGCCTGCAAATGGAGATGTTACTGGGGACTACCCTGATCTGAAAGTTGAAAAATTACAAGGGTTGCCTATCTCAACAGCTGCTCCATTATCAAATCAAACATTGGTATGGGGTGATAGTGATAATGATGGGACACTAGAATGGTATCCTAAATTATTAGAGGGCCTTACGCCTGGTGGTTCTGCTGCTGGGGATCTTCAAGGTGAGTATCCAAATCCTACGTTAAAGGAATCAGGTGTTTCCGCAGGTGTTTATGGTCGATCTAATGCCATATTAAGATTTACGGTCGATTTAAAGGGACGGTTAACACAGATCTATGAAGAGGCTATTCCTGGGGTTATTCCTACTGGTCCTGCTGGTGGTGATTTGGCAGGGTCGTACCCGGCCCCACTATTACGAAGCATTGAGTCTATTACTGTGGGTGATTATGGTACAGCGACGGAATCTGTACAACTTCAAATTGGCGCTAAAGGACGTATTAGATATGCCCAAAATAGGGCTATTTATGATGTAGAGCCAAGTGGTCCTGCTGGAGGCGATTTTATAGGATCGTACCCGACGCCAATACTTGTTAATACGACTGTTGTTTCAGGTAACTATGGAACAGTAACACGTTCAGTTCAACTTATAGTTGATTTAAAGGGACGTGTAACGTCTATTAATTCGATAGCTATTAGTGATGTTGAACCAGGAGGACCTGCGGGTGGTGATTTAGAAGGCACATATCCTAATCCATCATTAGCGTCTGTACTGAATAATCCAGGTCAATTTGGTAGTTCGAATACTATTGGACAATTTGAGGGTGATTCAAAAGGTCGTATTGTTCAAGTGACCTCTCAAACTATTCAAACCGTAATTCCTAGTGGTGCTGCAAATGGTGATATTGTGGGGCAGTACCCCGACCAACTTGTTGTGAACACGCTTAATGGACATCCAATTTCAAATTTAGCTCCTAATCAAGGCGATGCATTGGTTTGGTTGGATTCAGATGGTGATGGGGTGAGAGAGTGGGAACCGGTGTCACTTAATGGAAAAGTAACTCCTGGTGGACCAGTTGGTGGCGACTTTAATGGGACTTATCCATCCATGGTTCTCAATGACACGACCGTTGTTCCTAATACATATGGTGATGAATTAAACATAGTAACGCTTACTATTGATGATAAAGGACGTATTACGTCGGCTAATACGGTTCCAGTTGCAGGTGTTCCTCCTACAGGGCCGGCAGGCGGTGATTTATCAGGTACATATCCCAATCCCATTGTTTCTAAATTACAAGGTCGGGCTGTTGATAGTTCACAGCCGTCTATTGGTGACGTATTTAAATGGGATGGTCAACAGTGGACACATCTAGAGGATAAAGATAGTCCTTATACAGTGGTTCCAAATGGTGGAATCTTGTTAGAAGGAACACAATTTAAACTGGATTCAATGGGTGCTGTTGATGGCCAACTTTTGGCTTGGGATGAGCCATTGGCTAGATGGGCGCCATCTTCTCTTTACATTAAAGAAGGGGATGTTGTTGGTATTAATGAGATGTTACCTACTCAGGGTGTTTTGGTGGTTGAACAGGGACTAGTAACTACAAATAGGGGTTTACTTATTACTGCCAAACATACAGGTATGTCTGATGCTCATGGTCTAAAAATGATGTTGCAGGAAGGTGACATCATTCAACTAAGTGATAGGACTATCAGTACAGGATTATCACGTTTAGCGCTAAATTCTTCGGGAGGTTATATTGGATTTGGTGTGAGTGATCCTAAGGCATTTGTTCATGTTATGCCTGCGGTTGCTGTTACGGGGGATCAGGAAGTGCTCCGTCTGGAAGGGGCTTTATTATCTAACACAGCAGGGGGTAGCATTCAGTTTACGAATACGAAAGAGGGTGCTCAATATCCTTCTGCAGGCGAATATAATGTGGCAACAATAGAGGCCTTAGATGGGAATTTGCAAGGTGGTGGAGAATTACGATTTAAGGTGGCGCCAACAGCGGGAAGTTTTGGGGGTAACGTGATTACGGCTCTCACTTTAGATTCTCAAGGACGGATGGGGTTAGGGGCTGATCCTGAGCATAAAGCACATATTAGAACGGATTTAGAGGGAGCTTTAGATATTCGTTTACATGGTCAATCGGAGGGTGCTGCTAGAGTATTTGTTGGTAAAAATAGTTTGGATGGTGGAGGTTTTGGTTATGAAGGGACTGGGCTGTCATCGTCTGTCCCATATATGCTAACCCCTGTGATTTATAGAATGTCTGGAGGGAGCCCACAGTCCGTTCTTTCGTATTCGTCTGATATAGGTAAGCTTAGTATTACCGAATTAGTTGATGGGACGGGAGATAAAGTTTTAGTGGCAGATGATAATGGCACTCTTTTTCAGCGTGATTATCCGCCAGAACTTGAGATAGGGACTGCTTCTGGACAAGCGGCTGCAGGGGATCATCGTCATGATAGTTATAGATATCCTTTAGAAGTAACATTTACAGGCGTTATTCTTCATAATGATAATTCGTCAGGTATTGGTAATCCAGTGTCGGATTCGTTTCGGCTCATCCATGATGAAGATGCTTTTGGAACAGGTAAAGATGTCTTGGTTTTTGAAAAGCTTGATGGTAACGATGCTATTCCGGATGGTGGCTTTGTCTTTGGTCAACAGGATAGAGAAGGGAATATGATTTATCCGCTTGTGATTAGAAACGAAGGTAAGGTGGGAATCGGAACAACAACTCCTGATAGTTTGTTGCATGTGAAGGGCCGTGTGGTGATTGATCCAGACATAGGGGCTTCATCTGAGCCTGTAATGCAGCTTGTTTCGGAGGGTGATCAGATCCTTATAGGTGGTGATAATCAGGACATGGTTATTGGACATAGTGTGGGAAAAGGGATTTTAGGAACTAAAGATTTAAATGGGAATTATTTGGGAGGTATTCACTTTGATTCTGGAGGTAGTATTGGATTAAATAAGGAGAGTACCCTCTTTACGTTATCTGTTAGTTCTAATATGGGTATCGGGAAAGATGCCGGTCAACTGTTTAATAGTTCTGGAACTGTTGTAACGACGTTTAGTGATAATAAAAATTTTATAGAGAGCCGTCCAAGTGTTGTTGTTCGGCATGATGATGATAGTACAATTTTAGAGGAGTCATATCCCGTATCGGCTTTTTATAATGCCTCTGGTACTGATGGCCGTTTGATTAAACTGGCTTTAGGAAACAGGGCTTCTGATAGTATAGGTGATTCTGTTTCCTTGGCCGGTATAGCGTCATTATTAGTGGATAGTGATGTGAATGCTTGGGGAAAAGGGGAGCTGTTGTTATGGGTTAATAATCAGGGCGATTTGAAAGAAGTTATGAGATTAAATGCCACCGGAAATGTAGGTGTTGGTTTGGTAAATCCTATGGAAGCATTAGATGTAGAGGGGGTTTTAGCAACGCAAGAACATTTAGTATTAGGGGCAGATAACTATTTATTAATTGATTCGGTCGAGAATGATATCACAGAGTCCTTGCAGCCAAGGCTATTTGAACAAACAACGGAAAGTGGTACTGATTTATTGAGACTATATGTTCCGGGTAACCCAGGATCCCTTACTCATCGGCAGACCCAATCGGTTATATCTATGACGGAAACAGGAAATGTAGGGTTTGGAACTCAATTTCCTAGTGAACTATTTCAGATGACACATGATATTGGGGAAGATGGGGTTATGGTGATTCAAAGTAATGAAGATGATCGTAAAGCACGTTTAGAATTGGTCGAAGATGGGAATAATGATAGTACGGCCTTATGGGGTGCCTTTTTAGATTATGATGGAAGTACAGAGGCATTTAATATAGGGCATCTTCGTGGCGATACCAGTGGTTCAGAGGGTACAATTGGTCGAAATAGAGATATTACCATACTGGGTAATGGATTTGTAGGGATTAATACATCTTCGCCTGGGTATGAGTTGACGGTTGATGGGATAACCAATATATCGGGAACAACAACTGTTTCCGGAAATTTATATGTTGGTGGGGAGTTGTTATATTTGGGGCATAATACTGATCATACAAGTGATATGGGTGTCATATTTAAGCATACTAACCAGACCCTTAGTCTTAATAAAAATGGGGATTTTTCTGACGGAATCATTCTTGATGGGGATGTCTTATTTGTTGATGGTAAGTTAGGTGTGAGTGTGAATAATGTTACAGCACCGCTACATGTATTAGGGAGTGACAGCATTATAGGTGGTATTAGCGTTGTCAATGAATCGAATAACCCATTGGTTGTCGCAAGTGAAGTGAGTGGTCCTAATGGAGGAAACCCCTTTGTATCTTTATTTTTGGAAGGCGATACGGGTTGGATGATGGGGGTCGATAATAGTAATAGTGATAGCTTTAGCATCTCTAAGGATAAATCAAATTTTAGTATGAATAAGGCCTTTACTATCCGTACAGATGGGAAGGTTGGATTAGGAAGTGATACACCTATATCTCGTCTACAGATTAGACGCGAAGATGATGATATTGCAAGCTTGTCTGTTTCTGGGGTCTCGAATGGTGATTCAAAACTGTTTATTGGTAAAAACGATAACTATGGGGCCGGGATATCTTTTGATAAGGCTAGTATAGGCACTGATATTGTAGGACCCGACAATCACCTAACATTCTATCGACGGGATAATGGTACAGATTCGGCGGTATTTAGTTTTGATATTGATACGGCCGCTATGACGATTCATGGGTTGCAGGATTCGACTAGTAGTACATTACTTTATTTTGATGATAATAAAGATATTACTAAGGGTGATTTACCTGCAGATAACTATCGCAGTGAGGTAGAGGTTGAGGATTTTATGGCGAATGATGTGGATTCAACGTACTTTCCTTTTGATAATGGGACAGTGTTAGAGGCTAGCTCACTCCATTATGATGGTTCAACCTACATAATTGATGGCCTTCAAGAGACCACAAGCACAACGCTTTTAGTGACAGATAGTAACGGTGATATTAGTAAAAAGACCTATCATACAGATAAATATCGTTCAGAAACCGAGATTGAGACCTTTATTGCGAATAGTACTTCAACCAATTATATCCCTTATGATAATGGAACCCATTTTGTTAACTCTTTATTTAAGAAAAACGGAAATTTTTTACAATTAGAATCATTGACGGCGGTTAATAATAGCGTGGTGCCGGCGCTTGGCGATACATTTACTCATGAGGCCCTTGTTTTAAGTGGGACTGATCAACTTTATAAACGATCATTTACTGTGACCGAAGACGATTATTTAACGGAAACAGAGGTCCAAAATTATATTTATAATGATTTTCATTCAGGTTATATTGCCTTTCATAATGGGACTAAAATGGTGGGGAATAGTGGCAGCCATGGGAACTTAAAATATGTGAATAATAAAGACAGATTAGTGACTTAGGCACAGGCAAGTATTAGTTCTCCAACAGCTTATACATCTGTGGATGGCACTGGGAATGA
>CAZIOF010000011.1:0-12208 GCA_964540745.1 uncultured Candidatus Marinamargulisbacteria bacterium | reverse complement strand
CTTGTTTCGTGTTTGAAAAGGTCGTCGTAAGATAGATTATGATGGACGGTAGCTGTTGTTTCAAGATTAAGTGATTTAATCAAATCGGTCGTTTCGTTTGTTTGACTTGTTGTACTATGGTTAGACATAAGTGCCTCCGTAAAAGGTTAGTAGTAATGATAGTTTAATTTTTATACTTAACAATAAACGCAACTAGTATACACTAGACTGTTTCAGAGTAGAACCCTTCCTGGTTGCCTAAATAACTTGATTTTGCATCACCCCAATTTTTGTGTTAATAATATTTCTTACATCCTATGACACATCACCAGGTACTTAAGAGCGAGATACGACAGTTTTTAAACTTGTTTTCAGGTTGTTTTGAACAAGGCCTTTCGCTTGAAGAGGGGTTTCCTCGTGTGTACGCCAGTTTTAAGGAGAGTGCTCATTGGGAGAGCGTGTCTCAAATCCTATTCTCATTGTTGTTGAAATTGGATAAACGTCATTCGTCTCCTCCTGTTATTTTGGCGTTTTGTTATGCTTATTTAACCTATCGATTTGATGTGCTTGATGTGTTGGATTGGACGACTATAGAACCCTTAACACCCACCGAACTTATTCCACAGTCATCTTTAGACACATCTTATATTGATGCGGGTATTCGATGCATAAAGTCGTGTGTTTGTCTGAAGCTAAATGGAGGTTTGGGTACGAGTATGGGGTGTGAGGGCCCAAAATCACTTATCCCTATCCATGATGGACGTTCTTTTTTAGATATTATTATTTCTCAGCTTGAGTCTGTTTCAACGACATATGGGGCGTCTATTCCGTTATTATTGCTTAATAGTTTTAACACAGTCGATCGTACTAGGTCTGTTTTGAAGGAGTGTAACTATCAGGGGGTCTCTCAACATGCTTACCCTAAAATTGAGGCTAATAGTGGGGGTGTTTTTCATGCGTTGTCTGACGCAGATTTAGAATGGAACCCTGCTGGGCATGGGGATGTCTATTTAGCCTTGTATGTGTCTGGTGTCTTAGATGACCTGTTATCCCAGGGTAAACGGTATTTGTTTATCTCTAATTCAGATAACTTGGGAGCGACCTTTGATCCGCTACTGTTAGGGTTTATGGTTAAGGAAGGGTATCAGTTTATAATGGAAACGACGCCTAAGACCGCGTTGGATGTGAAAGGTGGAACGCTTATTAACTATCAGGGGTCTGTGACACTTTTGGAGCGGGCACAAGTCCCAGATGAACATGTGGCCGCGTTTGAAGATACGTCCTTATTTTCGGTATTTAATACGAATAATATTTGGGTTGATTTAGTGGCGCTTAAAGAAAAGTTGGAAGCTAATGACTTGCAGTTACCTATTATTCTTAATAAGAAGCAATGTGAGGGGGTTGATGTGATTCAATTGGAGACCGCTATGGGGGCCGCTATTTCTTGTTTTGATCGGTCTTGTTCGGTGGTTGTCGGACGGGACCGGTTTTTTCCTGTTAAGAAAACGTCGGATTTATTGTTGTTACGGTCGGATCTTATTTTCAAAGATGCGTCAGGACAACTTTCTTTTGATGAGAGCCGTTCTGATAAACCTTATCCCCTTATTACATTGGATGAGCATTATTCAACGGTTCAGGAATTTGAAAAACGGTTTCCTTGTATTCCGTCGTTGAAGCTGATTGAACGATTAGATATCCAGGGCGATATTACGTTTGGCCCTAACGTGGTATTGAAAGGTCAGGTTTCTTTAGATTCTGAGGGGCCTGTCGTGATTGAAAATAGAGTAATTGAGAATGATCATGTGTCTTTTAAACCTGATCAGAAACCCGTTCATCGATCCCTTTAACTGAGGAGGTTCGGTATGTATAAATGGTTACCCAAATAGGGATGCTTATCTTTGGTTGAAGCTGTTTCGCTATCTCAGTTTTTTAGTCAATCGGCAGTGACTTTGTATGACTGTGATTCTAAAGGTCGTTCGTTATTGCATATTGCTATTGAGAATCGTTTAGATGAGATAGTGGGTGAACTTGTGGAGAGTGGTCTATCACTTGATATGTGTGATCATGATGGTATGACGCCTCTGCTTTTGGCTGTACGCTTGGGATATAAAAATATGGTTCGCTTTTTGCTGTTTAATGGTGCTGATTCGTCCTGTTCGACTCATGTTGGAAATACGGTTATGGTTGAGGCGATCATTGCTAAAAAAAGGCCTGTTATTGATCTGTTACTAACAATGATAGATGCTATGGAAATTCCTTGCTCAGTTTTAAATCAATCTAATAATGATGGTTTAACGTCCATTCATTATGCTGTTTTGTACCATGATTTATCGTTGGTTAAGGCGTTGATATTGCTGCGGGTATCGTTGACTGTTCAAGACCGTGAGGGCAATACGCCGCTTCATTTAGCGGTTAAATGTGGTCATGTTGCATTTATACCAGTCTTAGCACCTCTTTCTTCACTGACGTTAACAAATGAAAAAGGCCGAACGCCTTTGGATTATGCACAGGCGTTGGCGTTAGAGCCATCGTTATGTCGATTTTTGCATAAAGACAACTTTTGTCGTCCTCGGGAAAAAGGATTTTTTTCTATGACCTGTTTTGGTGACCGAAAAGGGTCCCCTTTATCAGATATTACTAATAAGAAAGCCCTTTAGTGATAAGGATTATGACTGAAGTGTTTTTGTAGGCTGTTCTACAAATGATAACCATTTGTGATAGTCCGGATGCTGCCCTTTTACAATTTCAAAAAAGGTGGTTTGGAGTTTTTCTGTGATAGGCCCACGTTTTCCAGACCCAATGATACGATTATCGACTTCACGAATAGGTGTTACTTCGGCTGCGGTGCCTGTGAAAAAGAGTTCATCGGCAAGAAAGAGTTCGTCTCTAATAAGGGATCTGGACTGAATATCGAGGTCCATGTCCTTTGCAATTTGAATGATACTTTGGCATGTAATCCCTGAGAGGGCTTGGTCAGAGGTTGGTGGTGTATAAATAGTTCCATTTTTTATGAGGAATAGATTTTCACCTGGGCCTTCAGCAATGGTCCCGTTGGCATTTAACATAATAGCTTCATCATAGCCTGATTGGGTGGCTTCAATTTTTGCTAGTGCAGAATTAACATAATTGGCACTAGTTTTTGCCAGAGGGGGCATCATTCGGCTATCAATACGTGTCCAGGAGCTCATTTTACAACGAATCCCTTTTTCTAGGCCTTCTTCACCAAGATAGGTACCCCATTCCCAAGCGGCAATAATGGTCTCTAGTGGGTTTTCTAGGGGGTTTAACCCCATTTTTCCGTACCCGCGATAGACAAGTGGGCGAATGTAGCAACTGTCCAAGTTATTTTTTTTTATCAGTGTTTTTGTGGCGTTAATCATGTCTGGTTTACTGTAAGGAAGTTCCATTAAGTGGATTTTTCCTGAGTCAATGAGGCGTTGATAATGCTCGTCAGCACGAAAAATGGCAGGGCCTTGCTCTGTGTTATATGCGCGAATGCCTTCAAAGACGGCTGTTCCATAATGCAAGGCGTGTGATAAGACATGTGTGGTTGCATTTTCCCAAGGAATAAATTGTCCATTTTGCCAAATATAAGGTGTGGGTTTCATAAGGGCTCCTTTTAAAGGGTCTATCTCTTGTCAACAGACCGATATTTATATTCTTGTAGAATCAGGACGTTTCTCTAAACGATATCTGTTGATGATTTATCATAACAGAGAATATTAGGTGTTTGTAGTCTCTTGATATAGAAGGCCCATAATTTTTTCGCCAACAATTTGATTGATTTGAACTGTTATTGTAATGTCATTCTCGTAATTTTCGTTGATAATATGTCCGTGTTTATGGAGTAAGTTAACAATATCCATACGATTATAGGGGATATGATAGGTATATTCCTGTTGGAACTTTGAGATGATGTCTTCTAATGATTCTAGTAGGGTGGTGATACCGGTTTTTTTTTAGTGCAGAGATTCTTACTTGGGGTTGGAATGAACGGAGTTGTTTTTTTAATTCCAGAGGGTCCTTAACTTTATCCCATTTATTGAAGATGTATAGGATTGGCATATCCGTAGCCCCGAGATCCTTTAAAATGGTATTAGAGACGTTAATTGTATCTAGGAGCCGATGATGGGTTGCATCAATAACATGTAAGATAATATGGGTATTCATGACTTCTTCTAGGGTAGCTCGGAAAGAGGAGACTAGCTGATGGGGCAATTTTTGAATAAAGCCAACCGTGTCTGTCAATAATAGTTTTTCTTTGTTAGGAAGACGAATGGGTTTTGTGGTGGGGTCCAGGGTTGCAAAGAGCTTGTCTTCAGCCAATACATGTGATTTGGTTAACAGATTTAATAATGTTGACTTTCCTGCGTTAGTATAACCTACTATAGCGCCTGTTAGAACGGGGACGGTTTTTCGTTTTTCGCGATTGATTTTTCGATGTTGTCTGATTTTTTTTAATCGTTTTCTAACAAGACTAACACGTTTTCTTAGTTGTCGTTTATCAACTTCTAATTGTTTCTCACCAGGGCCTCTGGTTCCGATACCGCCTCCAAGTCTGGATAGGTGAGTCCATAATCGTGTTAATCGTGGGAGTAAGTACTCTAATTGCGCCAGTTCGACTTGTAATTTAGCTTCGTATGTTTTTGCACGTTGTGCAAAGATATCTAAAATAAGGCCTGTTCGGTCTATGACTTTTGTTTCAAGTACGGATTCCATTTCTTTTGTTTGGGATGGTGTGAGTTCGTCGTCTGTAATAACCAGGGTGATGCAATGCTCCTTGATAAACGGTATAAGTTCTTGAAGCTTTCCTGATCCAAGATAAGATTTTGGGTGTGGTTTAGTTCTTTTTTGAAGATATTTTTGGACAATAACGATATCTGCGGTTCGTGATAATTCGGCCAGTTCTTGAAGAGAGTCTTGGCTAGGCCAGTGGTCAACTGAAGGTGGATAGATAATGCCTAATAGGATGGCTCTAGTTGGGTCGCTATTGGTCACGATTATTGATAATATAGGTGTTTAGGGTTTTTAATTGGTCGATTGCTATAGGGTCATTAGGGTGTTTTTTTAGATAGATCTCAAGTTTACTAATAGCATTCTTTAAGTCATTTTTATTGACCAGTGCTTGAATGTAATATTGATGAAATTCACGTTCGTTTGGTCTTAACTTAAGTAACCTGGGATAGAGATCTATTACTTTTTCCCAATCTCCGTTTCTGTGATGAATGGCGGCTAGATTTCGAATAAGATCTGGTTCGTCTGGGAACTTTTTAATGGCCTTTTCGGCGTAGGGTTCTGCAATGGCATATTTTTCTTGAAGGATATAGAGATTGGCTAGTGCTAGATCGGTATTTCCAAAATTGGGGTTTATGGTGTTTACCATTTCATAATAATAGAGGGCGTTGTCGATATCATTGGATTGTCTATAGATATCGGCGAGGTTATATGGGGCTTCAAGTAATGATTTATCGATATCAATGACACGTTTGTAGTAGGGTTTTGCAATTTCGGTTTGACCTTGTTGATGTAAAAAATAGGCTAGATTGAGTTGGAAAAGAGGGTTGTTTGTGTCCAAAAGCGCGGCTGTTTTGATTTCATTCTCTGCTAGATTTAGATAATAGTTTTGTTTGCCTGGGTATTCAATGGCTAATTTTTGATAAATGGTGGCTAATCGGTTACGGTACCAAGGATTATTATCATCTAACTTAATGGTAAGGAGATAATTCTTTTCACTTTTAGAAAGTAATTCTTTTTTTGTGTCTGGATCTTTCTCTATATTAATTTGTTTTTCGTAGGCCTTTCCTAATTGGATTTGATAATGGGTTTCCCATGGGGCACATTTAACGGCTAATTCGAGCTCTTCAATAGCCCATTTGTATCGCATATTCACAAAAAAATTGTAACCATCTCTAAAATGACGTTCCGCTTTGAAGGGGAGTATGAATTGCCAGCAGAGGATAAGACTTATGAACACGTAGGTTGCGAAAAGTCCCCATGAGGAAAGCGGGATACGTGTCCATTGTATAGAAGGCTGTTCGTCTTGATTTAGTGTGTTAATGGTCACTCAGATTCCTTAAACTGGTTTAGAGCGAGTCCTAAACCCATGTAGATATAGAATAAGACGAGTGTGGCAACAACGCCAAAGTTAAAGAGAACTTGGCCAAGGTAAATAAACATCCCTGTTAGGGTGGCTATGATAATATAGCGATAGGGTGATTCTAGATGTTTTTGAAGTCCTTTTAAGATGAGTATAATCCATCCTAAAATTAAGATGAGGTAGTAACTAATAAACCCGACACTTCCTTTGCTGGCGAGGGTATTTAGATATTCGTTATGGAGTCTATCAGGGGTGTAGTTATGTCCTCCTTCTAAAATACCGTATTCGGATCGGCGGTAGCTGGGATACATGTATTTGATGGTATCTAGTCCCGATCCTAAGATTGGATAATCTTTAAACCAAGGAATCGCACTTTTCCACATGGATGTCCGTGCTGTTCCCTGAAGCGCATCTTGGCTGTAGTTTCCCAGTTTTGTGTTAACAATAGATAGTGCTTTTAAGGATTTGAGATCGGATTTAAATAATGTATTTGTATAGCTAGGTATACGAGGTATGATAATAATGAAGGCAAATAGGATGAGAAAGCCAAGGAGCCAGAACTTCTTTTCTCTTCCAAGTTCAGTGTTGCCTTTTAGGTTTAGAAAGAAATAGCTGATTACAAGTGTTATATAGAGAAAAAAGATAATAGTATTTCCAGATACGAATTGCAGTAACATGAAGATATTAATAATAGTAAATCTGTTAAAGAGCTGTTTAATGGGGCCTTTTGCACTTAAACTAAATAGGATAAATAGTCCTGAAAGGCCTATATGAAGACCCCATTGGAGAATGGGGTTATAGAGTTTTATAGGGAGTATATAGTTGAAGATAAGTAAGCCAAGCCCAATAGTTAGAATGATTCCTGATTTTGGGCTGAATCTTTCCTGATGTAATTTAAATTGGCTCCAACATGAATAGCCTATATATAGAAGGATTGTTCCTGTAATTAAACCCATAAATAAGGGTGACTTTAGGTGGAATTTAAAGACATAGAGAAGGGTGATATTTGCTATGGCTATTCCTGATGCAAAAAATTCGATGATAAAGTGTTTTGGAGAACGGGTATCCAGATTATTTGTGGCTAATAAATAAAATAGTGGCATGGCGCCAATAAAGCCTAACCACGTTGCTCTTGAAAATGACAGGAATTGAGTATAGTAAATTAATGCGGTGATTAGGAAAATACACCATTTAATGTCACGTGTCATGAGATAGAGTGCGGGAATAAGTGAGATGAGTCCAATGATGGTAGAGATAGACATGGTTATCGCATTATTAGTGTAGAGTGTTACGAAGGAAAAGGCAGTGAGAGCGCTTCCAATTAGAATTACCACCCACTTTAGGAGTTCTAAGTTTTTTTGTGAAGGCGATTGTTCTGGTTTCTTTGAACATAGATATAGAATAAGGGCTATTCCAATAGGGACTGTCATGGCCACATAGGCACAGTAATGTACAGGGTTGTTAATACAGGCAAAGACTCGAAAGGTAGGGTCTTTACTCCAGTTCATAAAGTCGTAACCAAAACTTTGACAGACACCGTAGAGTGAAGATACTCCAGTTGACCCTAATATTCCCCATATGACCCATTGTACTTGGTATGATTTTGAGATAAGTTTAGCAAACATCAAAATGAGCATGATGTAGTTAACGATGGTAATAATACCCTCCCATCGGTCATAGGCACCGATAATACTTACATAGATGTTTTGTGAAAAAAGGGTGCTTAGAATATTTGTAATGAACCAAATAAAAATAGGGATTTCAAGTCCTATTTTCTGCCATTTTGCACCTAGAATTGTGAGGCTTTCTTTGTCGGGGTTATCCAGATTATTATGTTTGAATAGGAGGTATTTAAGGAGCCATAAGCCATAAGCAAAAATAATAGAAATCCGAAGAAGGAGTAGTTTGTTGACTTCAAATACCGAACGCGTATATGACGTGAACAGTAGTGGTGTTCCAATAATAAGGATGAATAAGATGGCTATAAACCCAATATCAAAATAGGTTTCTACACGTGATTTAGTCATGGTCTAGGTTGCTGATACGACAAGCTGTCCTTCTTTTAATATAGTTCTTGTGAATCTAATGATAGTTTTTTTTAAGACCTTCTTCAAGTGAGATCTTTTTATGTCTAAATTTAGGATCTTACTTAATATAGTTATAGTTATTATTCCTTAATAGTGTTAAGTCTCTCCCAACTTATAATGAGGCAGTTCCTAATTAGGCGTGATTTGTGTGATGTGTCTAAGTTTAATTCTACCCATTCTAGTTAGGATCGGTTAAAATAGATCGTATGATCCTACAGTTACGGTGTTTTACAGTTTTATTTATTATCTTTTTCTTTTCCTTATCTCATAAAGGTTTTTCCGAACAAAAAGCCATACCAGGTTTTGCCGTACTGGAAGTGTTTTCGTCTGAAGCACGTGTCCAATCCCGATATGCGGATAAACTTGTTGGTGAATTTGTTCAATATGCAGCTTCTAAAGAAAAGCCACTCTATGTATTAAGTTATCATGTTAGTTACTTGGATTACTTAGGCTGGAAAGACCCATTGGCTCAACCTTCTTTTTCTAAACGACAGATTGATTATGCTCAACAATTGGGGGTGGGGCAGGTTTATGTGCCTCAGATGGTTATTAATGGTGGACGTATGCTTCTTGCTACTAAAAAGAAAGCTATTTTAAAGCATATTGGGCATTATTTTGGGAAACAAACTTTATCTTTTTTAACACTGAAGGCTGAATGGCGAGGGACTGATATTGTGTTGCGCTATAACGTTAAAGCGTTACTACCAGACGCTATGCTCCAAGTTGCGGTGGTTGAACGTACTGTTATTAACCGTGTAGGTTCAGGCGAGAATAAAGGAAAAATGTTGAGACATTGGAATGTTGTGAAACAATTATTAACCTTACGTGCGCGCTCAAAGGGACAGGTTAAATTAAAAGGCTTGCGAGAGATAGGGGACTTTGAGATTATCGTTTTTTTGCAGGATCCCCAAACATTAGAAATTCAAGGGGCCTCTCGGTTATTGTTAGGAGAGGTAGGTCTTCCTCAGTCAGAGACTCCTGGGGCTGAGATTCCGGAAGATTCTTTAGAGCAAGACAACAGAATACCTACAGACGTGTCTATGTCGTCTCTAGGCTAATTTGTTTTAAAGGTTTTTTATACTAAGTTTGTTTTTTTAGAACTTTGCTAACATCTTTCCCTAGATTAGTGGGTTTTTTGTTTGCCTCTTTAATCATGTTTTGGAGAGTCATTTTCATGTTGTTTCTCCAAAAATTCTTAGTTTTAAAAAAACCTTTTACCTTATCTGCTATACCTGTTGTTTCTGACATGGGCTAAATACCTCCTTTATAGTGCCCTTTAGTGTGTTTATCGTGTTTGAATGGATGAAACATGTATTTAGATTTACTGTTTCTTCTTTGAAGGGACTTTCGATATATTTGGTGAGTTGATTTAGTGCCTTACACTGTTTAATATGCCCATGTTTGGTGTGGCCTGTGATGAGTATTTGTATTTTATGACATAATTCGTTTTTTATTTGGTTTTTAAAGGGTAGTAGACGTTCCTTTAACCAGTGGTTATAGAGTGACAAGACGCGAAATTCGTCCATAGCCACATACTTTTGGGATAATTGGTCGGTGTGTCCACCGTATTTAGTGATTCCTGGTTTGTTAATAAGTCCAATAGGGAAGTCTCGCGTCAAACGGATCCAGAGGTCGTAATCTTCACAGGCCGGTAATTGAGGATTAAACCAGTTGTTTGTAATGGCTTTTTTTATCAAGATTCCTGAGGGGGATATAAGGCAACGTTTTAGGCTATCTTTCCAAGCCCAACCACAGGGTTTTTTATGATATTTTTTAGGATTTATTTGCTGATCGTTTCTGATCCAGATATCCTCACTTTGCACCATCCAGAAATAAGGATGGTGTTGAATATATGTCCATTGCTCTTCAAGCTTAGTGGGGTGCCATGTGTCATCAGAATCTAGAAAGGCAATCCAGTCTCCTTTACATATAGAAATGCCTGTATTTCGTGCAGAAGAGACGCCTCTATGCGGAGTTTTTATATAGGTTATGGGGTAGGGGCTGAGCCCTGCCTTTGTTTCATCGCTGGAACCATCGTCGATAACCAGGATCTCTTGTGGTGGAAGTGTTTGGTTAAGAACGGACTCAACTGCTTTTTTGATTCTTTTTTCTCGATTGTAGACAGGAATAATGACACTGATCGAGGCTTTTTTTTGTGCAAGGGTTTGGGATAACCAATCTTGAAGTTCCTGTCGTTGGTAGTGAAGTTGTGCGTTATAGGCCTTATGATCTAACTTTCCTATCCTATCCGAGACACGTTTTAGGCTATGGAAGGGGATATCATAACTTTTAAACAGTAGGGCTTGTTCATATGCTTCCATATCACATAAATAAGGTTGCGCGCTATATTTGCTTGTTTCATTACTTATTAATGGCGTTCCTTCTTGTATGTGCCAGTCTTCTGGCAGGGGTATGGGACAACGACTATCGATAGCTATGTGGGAGGGGGATAATAGCGAGCCAATTTTATGCCAGCTTCCTATAGGATGACTATTAGATCCTGCTGATCCAATATTAAGAACAAAGGAAGGGGTAAGTTGTTTACAAATCCATTGTGCGCTGTCTTTACTGGCCTGGCGTCCTACGCCTGTAATGATAACAACGAGATTAGGTTTAGGGGTTAGGGAAGACCAGTAACCTGAGTGCAAACTTTTTAGTGTTAAGACAGGAATATTGGTTGTTTTGAGCCATGTGATGGGAAGTTCGTTTTTGAGGGCACAGGTAATGATTAACACGGTGGGGTTTAAATGAAGTCGATGTTTAGTGTATCGAGTGATTCTTCCCGATTTGAAGGTGGAGAGTCGTCTTGGTTATCTTCTTTTTCTTCTCTTTCTTCGTCGTAATAACCGGTGTACTGTGGACTATAGCCACCACCTCCCATTTGAGAGTTTTGGTTTTGTGTTACCTTATTAAAGCTACCAAAAAGGTCCAATGTTACACCTCCAAATATTAAATGACTTCTCTAGCTCAACGTTACTATAAAATTGTATAAATTACAACTACACGTTAAAGGAACTTCCACATGCGCAGGACTTCTTTTGGTGGGGGGTGGGCAGTTGAAAACCTGATCCCGTTAAGGCTTCTGTGTAGTCTAGGGTAGAGCCAATGACAAAGAGGTAGCTGGCTTTTGTGATCATGACAGTGGCGCCATTTTTTTCAAAGATTTTATCCCCTTCTTCTTTACCTGTTTTAATTTCAACTAAGTCCATGACGTATGATAACCCTGAACACCCGTCTTTAACGACTTGGATACGTAATCCTACCTTTTTGGGTGATTTCCCGTCATTTTCGATAAAGGTCTTAATCTTTTCTTCAGCAATATCGCTGATTTCGATCCCTTTTATAGGCTTAGGTGGGGATGTATCCTTCTTTTTTTTAGAGGGTTTTGATGGGACAAAGACCTTTTTCACATTTCCACAGTCAGACATAGACTCTTTCCTTAGGCAAGTTTGATACTATCGTCAAGATAGACATCTTGTATGGTATGCAATAAGTCGACACCTTCTTGAAATGGTTTTTGAAAAGCCTTTCGTCCGGAAATGAGTCCAAGGCCTCCTGCTCGTTTATTAATAACGGCCGTGGCGACGGCATCTTGAATGTCATTATCACCGGAGGCCCCACCTGAGTTAATGAGTCCCATTCGACCCATGTAATTGTTGGCAATTTGGTATCGTGTTAGATCAATGGGGTGATCGGTTGTGAGATTGTTATAAACTTTAGGACTGGTTTTACCGAATTTTAGTGACGAAAAACCGCCATTTGTATCAGGTAACTTTTGTTTGATAATATCGGCTTTTATGGTGACACCAAGATGGTTTGCTTGTCCTGTGAGATCGGCTGCTGTGTGAAAATCTTTACCATCTTTTTTGAAGTTATTATTTCTGAGATAACACCATAAGATAGTTGCCATTCCCATTTCATGGGCTTTTTCGAAGGCTTTACTGACTTCTATAATTTGGTGGTGACTTTCCTCTGAACCAAAATAAATGGTGGCGCCAACCGCTCGGCAGCCCATTTGGTAGGCCTGTTCAATAGAGGCGAACAT
>CAZIOF010000010.1:0-4566 GCA_964540745.1 uncultured Candidatus Marinamargulisbacteria bacterium | reverse complement strand
ATTCCATAGCTACTGTTATTGATACCATTTTTTAATCAAAATATGTTGGTAGGGACAGATCCCAAGGAATACTAACTAGAAAACCATAACTTGTTGAGGTTCTGATCGTTTCAAAAACTCGTGAAGGGAGCATAATGTAATTTATGTGACCGAATCGATTTTTTATACCCTACCCTGAGCATATATGTCTGTCACTAGAGTTGATAATAATTAAGAAATATTGCTGCTCTGATGCCATACCATTAATAAAAAAAGCATACGAACACAACCTAAGGTACTTATATTAAATCTGCCAGAAAAAATCATCCAGACCACGTTCTTCATAACGCAATGTTTCTATCAATTCAAAATGAAGGTAATCATCAATGGTTTGAGCTAAATCACGTTGTTGAACGCCTGTTAAGTCCTGAAACTCTTTTAACTTGATATCGCCACTATCTAATACATCAAAAAATCTCATTGATTTCAATTTATTGAGGAACGAGCCTTTATCATGACCACAACAACCAGACGCGCATGATTCATGCGTCACTTCACGCCCCTGTCCGTGACTATGAGTGTGGTCATGACACTGTCCATGGTCATGATGAGGTCCATGGTCATGATGATGTCCATGGACTATATCCATACCATGATTCTCTCCATGTTCAGGAAGCGACATATTTGATTGATGTCCATTCGAATCAGACGATTTCTCATCAATCAGTAGATTCATGATTCCTACATCAAAACCTAATGCTTTACATGCATTCCATTGAGACTCTAAGTTACTACTAGACATCATATCATCGCCATTAATATTTAACAGTTGGTTTAGCACATGATGTCTAGATCGTGATAAGTCAACTTGGGCTTTCTTAAATCGTTCCTTATTATTTTTGTGTAATAGTTGCTGGCCTTTATTGCCAAAAGGCCACGGTATACACTTAGGCAGCCAAGACGGTTTATCTGGAAACGCCGTTAATACCTGATAGCCAAATTGTTTAAATCTGTCTGCCCTAACATGTTTTTTACGATTCAATTTTAATATATTTTTATATGCTCGTCTTTTACCAATCTCTTCAAGACACTTCTCTTTATTTAAGGTCAATCTATTTATTCCCAAATCACCGTTTCTTGGTTTGAATAAAGTGGGCCATATATTATTAGCTATACCTGTCGTTAATGCCCCATATCCTAATAAAGTTAAACCAACAGGTAAGCCAGCAGCGCCGATCCCCAATGCTAAAGCTGGCAAAGACAAAAATGTTAATAGTGCACCTGCAGTAAACACAGCAAAATTAAAACCATTTGAGGAAAAAAACCGTCGCTTTGATTGTCCTATTTGGTTTACTTTTTTCGTTCCGATATTGATACGATCTAATCGATTAAGTTTACCTACCGATGGCTCAAACTTTTTCTCAATTAAATGTCTATCCCAAACTCTTTTTAAATCATAGGTATTTCGACCTGTTTGACCTAACGCATATGCAGCTATGAACGGCAATGCAAATGGTTGGTGCCATATACCAGATGCCAGTACCAACGATGAGGCAGCTCCATTTATAACACCAGGGACAACAAGATTAAATTCAGAGTCAAACTTTGAATATTTCAGAGTCTTTTTAAAGGCTTCTAAATTCTTAATCAAGGTTTCAAGTTCTTGTCGTTGGTCAATAGAAACGCTTTCCAATTCTAGTTTTTTATCACGAATATCCTGTTCAAGACCCTTAATTAACGTATCCACTTTCTTTTGATTGGAATAAGACCCTTTTATATTTCGAATAGCCGCAGTTAACCCAATTGCAGCAAAAGGCAGTGCTACTCCAAAAAATATCCCCCAATGTCCACCATCACTAAACTCTGCTAAACTCTGAAGCTTTTCAGTCTCATCACTTGCGTTCATCATTTTAACGACTGAAGCAAATTCATCAAAGTCCAAACCAGCATTACAACATGGACACCCTTCTTCATCTTTACCTATCGTATTCTTGCAAGATGTTGTCTCTATTTTTTTGTATGCTAGTTTAAAGTGAACATGATCATCATGGGCTTGTTCTTTTAGACGGTAAACTGTACCCCTTTCTGTCGCAGACGATGCATGACCTCCATGACAACATGGTTCTAATTCCGTGGAATTAATAGGACTATCTGGTTCGGGTGTATACACCTCAGGATGTCTCTGTCCAATCGTATGAGAATGTGTGCAATGTGGCTGTCTATGCGTTAAATCAAAATCAGGCTTTAAGCTATTACCGATTGTCCCATTTCCGCCTAATGACATAGATGATGTTTTCTCAGGAGCATTCCCCGTACAACAGTGTTGACTATGGCCTAATCTAGGGCCTGACGCTAATCTAGTAGAGGTCCCCACAGCCTCTGTTTGTGAAATATTGCTTTTTTGTTCAGATACATGCCCAGCACAATAGTATTGTGCTTGCCCTACATTAGAGTCTCTTTCTAATCTGCTAAAACCCATCATATTTGCTTTTGATGGAACAGCGTTTTTTTGCTCAGGCACATGCGTATGATTACAGCCTCTATGATCATGACCACACCCAAAATCTAGTCCTAATCTCCTCGTTGCAACAGACGGCAAGTACACACCTGAGCCTTCGGAAGGACGACGTAGATCTCTACTATTTCGACCATTCTTCACTTTAGCCTCTGATTCTCTGACTCTTCTCGATGATATGATGGGTTTTGTAGAAGACTTATGGCATATTTCACCTGGTCCGTGAGAGTGACCGCAACCTTGGGTCCCATTTGCCCAACCAAACCCTGGCGTCTGACCTCTATCTCTAGCCACTTTTTTATTCTTATTGACGACATCCTTAGATATGTCATTAATCATTGCCTTTGAATTACTAAATAATCTATTTAGATGTTGAGGACCATCATTTGTCATAACTGTTTGATCATTAAAGTTAATATCAACACCATTTTTTGTAAGAACAGTTGTCAAAGGCATGCTACTCTCGGCTGCCGTTACGGATGAATATGGAAAACTCTGTTTTGTTGAATCTAAAAAATATTCAAGACAGGACCCCAACCGTTGGTAATGAGTTTCTCCAGAAGAGTCTTTATATAAAAAGCCGTCTACAGCACTAATATTTTGTTGCCTCCTTAGTTCGGAAGCTATACACCCCTCACCCCACCCCACAAGTACAAAAAATGTCATATCACAATAATCATTAAAGTGATTAAGAACGCTCTATAAATGATCGTTCCGTAACCGAAGTCTCCTATGAAGTCTTGAACTAGACTGAGCTATCCTCATTCGATTTTGATTAAATAAAAGTGCCTTTTCAATAACCTTAAGAGTAGTTTCTTCCTCTCTATTATGAACCCCTTTTACAGTCCGAAAAATATTTCTTTGACTCTGCTGTATTTGAGATTGAGATAGGGGCTTAGGATGGTCCAGTTGTATAGATGACAATCTATGCAAACCCGAATTTTGTAAAGTATTTATAATTGCTCCAGAAACATGAGAAACTAACATGCTGAGGTAATATACCCTAAACGCACCCTGGTTGCAATAGCAACCTGAATACAATAGCACCTTATGGGCAATAGCTATTCTGATGCATCAAGGATTTTTGTACATAGTCTATTGTAAAATATCACCGCACTCTATATGATTTTTATTATGTTTGAGAGAAAAACAATCATATCTACTAACGTATTACGCATATTGGAACAATCAAAATACCCCTTAACCGCTTCACATATCATATTCTCTCTAAAAACAAAGTCCATCAATCCGAATAAACCAACAATTTATCGTATTTTAAATAAACTTATCACTAAAAAAGTAGTTACCGAATTTCGTATTAGGCAAGGGATATCTTATTTTGAAATATCTGGAAAACATCATCACCATTTTATATGTGATACATGCGAAACCGCTTTTTGCTTAAATGGGTGTCATGCTGACTTATATAATATTGATTTTTCTAAGCTTCTACCAAATAAAAACTTTCAACTAGTATCTCATGACTTCAACTTGTACGGCCTTTGTGAAACTTGTTCTAAAACCTAAGACCTTATAAGACAATCTATGATTAGGCAACAAAAAAGTGTTCTCAACGTTAAAAAATAACTAAAAATTGGCTATTATAATTAATACTTTATCGCAAGCAAATGTATTTTGGTATGATTTCGTCATAAAAATTTTGTATTTATGGTACACATCAACTTCTTATGGAAAACTAACAATCATGAACCTAGAGCGATTTTTGTAAGGACATCTATAAACGTATGAGGTTCTGGACGTTTCCAAAACTCGTGAAGGGAGCATAATGCAATTCTACTAAATAGATGCACTCTCACTGGCAACAGGTACCCTCTTATCACTTTTTATTAATTTTCGTTCCACACAGTCGGTCCCACCAGTCCGTCACGCCACCCGAATAATTACCATGGATGCAGTCATGATGATCGTCATGCAACGTCACATCATTTGAGGTCAATAAAGAGGTGATATCCCACGGGTAATTGTAGCCACAATGGGTATGGACATTATGTAAAAACATCAAGGAAAGAAAAAGTGAGAACACGACAAAATGTGTGCCTAATAGGATTATT
>CAZIOF010000009.1:0-7789 GCA_964540745.1 uncultured Candidatus Marinamargulisbacteria bacterium | reverse complement strand
TACGTTATCCACTTATTGATGGGCAAGGAAACTTTGGCTCAGTAGATGGCGACAACGCTGCTGCAATGCGTTATACCGAAGCACGCATGAGCAAAATAAGCATGATGATGTTAGAGAACATTGAAAAAGATACTGTAGATTTTAACGATAATTTTGACGGTTCCTTACAAGAGCCTGCTGTCCTTCCATCTCGACTTCCCAATCTGTTACTAAATGGAACATCGGGTATTGCAGTAGGAATGGCTACCAACATTCCACCTCATAATTTAACGGAGTTAGTGGATAGTATTTGTGCCTTGATCGAAAACCCTTACATCGATACAACTGAACTTATGACCCATATTAAGGGACCAGATTTTCCAACAGCTGGCATCATATGTGGAACAGACGGCATTCGAAGCGCCTATGAGACAGGCAGGGGCAGTCTTTTAATTAGAAGTAGAACTAGCATTGAAGACTCAAAGAAAAAAGGAAAACAAGCCATCATTGTTCATGAAATTCCTTATATGGTAAACAAAGCAAATTTGATTATTAAAATAGCCGAACTTGTTCAAGAAAAAAAGATAACCGACATTTCAGATTTACGAGATGAATCTGACCGAAAAGGAATGCGCATATATATCGAACTCAAGCGTGACGCTATTCCAGAAGTTGTCCTTAACCAACTCTTTAAACACACACAGCTCCAAAACACCTTTGGTGTCAACATGGTAGCCCTCGTAAATGGAATTCCAAAAACACTTAATCTAAAAGAGATTTTAATCCACTATCTAAATCATCGAAAAGAGGTCGTAAGACGACGAACAGAATTTGATCTTAAAAAGGCAAAAGATAGATTACACATACTTGAAGGGCTACGCATTGCCCTTCAAAATATTGACGCTATTATTAAACTAATCAAAGCATCTGAAAATACCGACAGCGCAAGAAGTGGATTAATGTCCACCTACTCACTCTCTGAAAAACAAGCTAATTCCATACTTGAGATGCGTCTTCAAAAATTAACCGGTCTAGAACGAGACAAAATTGAAGATGAATACAAAGCCCTTCTTGAAACAATTAAGAACTTAGAAGATATTCTGGCAAACGAATCACGCATCTACAAAATCATAAAAGACGAACATTTAGAACTCAAAGAAAAATATGGAGATGAACGACATACCGAAATTGGCCCCGCTGTAGGCATCATGAATATAGAAGACCTTATTCCAGAGGAAGAGGTTTCTGTCCTCATATCTAAAAAAGGGTTTCTTAAACGAATGCCTCTCACACTGTTCAAAAGCCAACTAAGAGGTGGGCGTGGTGTTAATAGCATGACAACACGAAGCGAAGATATTATCGACCAATTCTTTATTGCCAATACCCATGACTATTTACTTTGTTTCACTAATAAAGGCCGCGTCTTTAAATTGAAGGTATACCAACTGCCTGAAACATCTAAACAAAGTAAAGGAACGTCTATCGCACACTTTCTTCATTTTGATGACGATGAAACCTTAACAACAGCTATCCCCGTAAAAAACTTTGATAGTGAAACAGACTATCTACTCATGACAACAGCAAAGGGGATCGTTAAGAAGACCCAATTAAATGCCTATATACACTTTAAAAATAAAGCCATTATCTCCATAACTCTTGACAAAGACGATACCCTCAAATGGGTAAAACTAACAAACGGTGAAAAAGATGTTATTCTAATTACCTCAAAAGGAATGGCTATTCGGTTCAAAGAATCCCAGATAAGATGTATGGGACGAAGTGCACGTGGCGTAAAAGGAATTAAGATCAAAGAAAATGATTACTTAATTGCTATGGATACCATTGAACCAGACGATAATAAACAACAACTCTTACTCATCACACGAAAAGGATACGGCAAAAACCTAAAAGTTAACGAATTTAAATGCCAATCCAGAGGTGGTATAGGTGTTCGATCCATTAAACTCAGAAAAACTGTCAAAGATGACAATGTCCAAGATGCTATCATCAGTAAAAAAGAAAATGAAGTCATGATAGTGACACAAGACGGAACCATGTGTCGACAACGCATTGACAAAATATCAACCCAAAGACGCGTCTCACAAGGTGTTCGAATTATGAAACTCGATGCAAAAGATGAAATCACCGCACTAGCACAAGTTATTGCAGATACAGATGACAGCAACAACAACGAAAAAAATTAATAAACCCCTTCACCTAATCAATATACCGGTTTATTAAGGGTCATAGCACCTGATATAAACCGGCAAACATCCTTATTCACATCAATATCCCCCCTCCCTATCAATGAGGCGCGTTAATTAGAGGTACTCATATTAATAAGCCCAATAAGAGACTGGAATTATACACAGCCCTAGCCCTGTGATAGACTATGTCAAATTCAAGAAAAGCCTATTAGTTAAAGACATGTCAAATGATCATCAAAAGGTAGGTGACGCATAAGACAAGGTACAAAAAAGAGACAATCGGCCAATCAATTAAACCCTTTTTCTACTCTATAAGCTATTAGCACCTATCATCAAGAACCCCAACTTCCTGTTAAATAAAACCGTCCATCTAGACATATCTATCAAAAGCTCATATATAAGCAACTAGCTTATCGCAATTTAGAGGTCACACTTTAAACCGGTAGACAGAGAAACCTTAACAAAGACTGAAGACCTTATGACGAATGAGCAAACCACCGATACAACACTAAGCAATTCAGACGTGAGAAATGATGTTAACAATATAGACAATGGGCCTACCCTTGGTGAGGCGACATGTTTGGAGCAAGATAAAAATAACGATAAAGAAGTAACCGAGGCATTAGGAAATACCGGTACAAAAGGATTGGGAACCACCCTCCGAAGATCTCAATCCGAAGACAATATCCAAAAAGAAAATCCGTTCTTTAATCTCTCCCTTAATAGAGCCCTAGTATGTCGAACACCAAGATCCTCACGACAAGGAGCACCACGACTAGAATCAGTTGAAAACACTGAGAAGAGATTCCCCCCGACTGACATTTTCCATTGGCCTCAATATAGCATAGGACACCATGTTGCTCAAAAAGCCCTAAGGCTCCCAATAAATATCATCATTAGAAAGAATAGGACGATCAAAAGAGTCACATTAAACAGGTCTGTTTTCACCTAATTAGGATAAAAACGCACCTCTAAACCGCGTCTATGAAACCACTCTAATCACAATCCAAGAAACAGAACAGACACAATAATAATAAAGAAATATAAACGCCCTTTTCATAACAAATAAAACACTACTATACACACCTACAAATCTTTTGCATCCTAACAAACACCATGTTAGACTAACGCTAATTTTACAACTTATCGATAATCATAAAGAGTGGAGCTCTATTGAAAGCTAGGTTGATAAACATAAATGCAAGAAAACTAACCAACAATATCCAAGTCATTCCGTACACGTTACCCATAAAATGAGATAAAAATAGACTCAACTCCTATCTCATTTTGCATATCGAAAAAGCGTCGACATAGCCACATCAGGCCAGGAAAAACAAAATGGATAAACGCCTCATCATGCTACCCCTCATACTATTTCTAAGGCTTACTCAAGCTACAGAAAAGAAATCCAATAATAAGCAACAAACACCCCACCTATTTAAGTCTGCCCCTTTCAAGCCAAATCTACCTACACAATATAAGACCCCTTATCATAGTATCCTAAAGTTCCAATTTGAAATATCATAAATGAAAAAACGCATCTCCATTTCATCTCCAGACATCTATCTATTTGTTGATCAAGATGGAAATACATCCGAAGTACCGCCGCCAGATTCACCGCCCGTTTCATCCATCACACCTGCGCCTACCCTACCTACAACACGTCATCTAATAATCAAATGTATTGTACAGCAACTAGTAAATAATATTGTCCTAAAAGTATGCGTACTGAATTTCATGCATCAACTAGTAAACAATGTCGTCCAAAAACTAGAAACCAAAAATACCTTACAACATACACCTTTCCGAAGTTTAGAAGACACACGTCGTACTCAATCAGTACAGAACTTGAAAGAATTAAATCTATTACCACGATCTCAATCCTGCGGTGAACTCACTTCTCAGTGCCATAGTCCATTTCTCTCTAATCGATCGATATTAACAACAACTAGAGTCACCCAACTAGCTGAAGATCCAAATCTCTTTAATAAGGTAATGAATACTAACAATACAGTCTCATTTAGGTTCCCCTATCTAGGCTTAAGAGAGCCTCAAAAAACAATCCAAATCCCCCACAATTGGAAATGGTACCCTCAAAAAAGAATGTTATCTTGGGAAGAAGCAAACATCAGTATCAACTTTCCAACCAGAACATCATTCAGCATTCATGAGGGAATTAAAACCCTTGAATTTTCAACAAACCCTAGCGATGAAAAAGCCTCCATTACAGTTACAAATGGAGCTGACGTATCCACCTATCATGACATAATCTGTAGCGATAATGTGATAAGGCTCATAAATACAGAAACGAATGACGATCAAATCATCTGCAACGGAGAAAAACTTCCCGAACGACAACTCTGTTTTACTCTATTACTACCACCCAGAGAGTTATCGTTACATAGCCCCTGTTCCAATAATAAAACCATACACCCACATACCAAGCAAGTCCAAAAAAACATGATGAAGTATGCCGCAAAATTAGGCCTCTATGATTTATTGTCTAAAGACGAGATCCTCACACGTGAAGAGCAACTTCAGAAATCCAGCCAACCGAATGAAATATCAAGATCTAAACTAGAACACTCTAAATTAAAATTCAAGCATCTAGACAATTATCTCTTTGCTTATCTGATGGGATTAGTTTACCAAACACCCTCCTTCAAAAAGGAAAACACACTACAACTCCTTTCAGATATTGTGATGGTGGTCTTTAATATCGACGATTTACTAGATCACAGTGCTTCAAAATTAAAAGGAGACGTACTACAACAAATTATTACCTATGCACCAGGAATATTTTCTGGTGAAAGGGAAATACCTGGTGATTTAGGTAGCATGCCCTTTCTCATAGGATTGCAAGATACCGGAAGTCGTCTTCGTAAATTAATAAAGCAACCCATAGACACTGATGAAACCGTACAAACAAAACTAGAGAATACAATCACTGCGTTCACAGACTATCTTCTTGAAATACAAGTCGAAAAAAAATACCCTGAATTCATAGCAAAAACAGAAGCGGACCTAATTAAACTCAGAGAATCCAGACGGAAAACCACCGCGATTAACTTTTTCTGTCACTTAGGATTTGCCCTCATCGGAAATCCACCAATTATCCAAACCCACTTATTTGAACAGGCCCTTTTCCTAACTAACGATCTTGTTGGCTCAGATAACGACCTGATTTCTCTTTTTAAAGAACAGCTTGCAGGAAGTGCAGGACGAACCAACTTCGAAGCACGTCGTAAGCTCCACGACCCTGACCCTATTAACAGTGAAACCCAATGGCGTGAAGAAACCGTAACTAAATTAAACACTATCATCTCAGAATTACTCATAACAGCAAAGAGAGAGACTGATCCTAACATAGAGGCCAACTCCTTCGAATGCATTAGTCTCCTTATTAACTGGGTAAATGGAAACCTTATCTGGTCAGATATGAGTTCACGTTATAAATTTAGTTGGAACCCAGACACGTCTAAATTCGAGTCTAAAGCACTCCCAAATAAAGCACTAATAGACCAATTTACCTGCCCTCAATTAACCCCGTAGAAAGTCATTCTGATTTCAAAAAACAATATCATTAAAATAAATCTTTTGCATCAAACAAAGCCTCGTGATAGACTGAGCCAATAAAATTTTGTGAATTATCAATAAAATTAATCAAAGAAGGTTGATAATGATACAAAGATCCAAATACATAACACCCCTAATAAGTCATTATCGGATATATTTTAATGTAGTTTTTTTATGGCTTACCTTTTATTATCTAAAAGAAATATTAACAGGCCTCTATGTATAAGCTTCTTTCCTTAACGGATTCCCCCAAAAAGGCCCACTTTAAAGATCAAACAATAGGCCACTTTAGATCATCACCAAGAGCCTTACAAAGTAGAGACTCGCCCATGTCACCTAACTGCCTTAGCTCTTCCTTTAAACAGACTTTTAGATCTGAATCCTTTCCACAGCTTTATAGATTAGCCACAGAAAACATGACTTTAACTTACGTAAATCACCACCCCGATTTAGGGGGATTAGATGAAGAAGGAAAACAATACACATATGACAGACCTTTCCCCAAAGAAAATACATTCTTCTTTGACTTTCCTTATTGCGGCACCGTCTGTCCCCAAAAAGAAATAACCATCCCAAACGCCAACGTAGAAAACGTAGCAGTTGAGGGGGAAATTGACCAAATATGTCTTACTTTTGGTGATAAAGATGGTGATAAAACCAAACTCATATTACCCCCTCACACTACATTAACAGATGATGGGAAGATCAAGGATGGGGAGATCAAGATAGTACTTCCAATCGAAAATGAAGGGGACGAAACACTAATAATATTTGAAAAAAATGGACACCGCATAGACTTCCATCATATCAACTGTACTAATACGCTTATTAGGCTGGTAACAAAAACGAGCGACCAAGAAGAACTTATAATTCTAGGAGATATCCCCTCAACGAGGGTAGAACTTTCTTTAATACCACCACCAACACGGCTCAGCGACTTCTGTATCACATCATACGAAAACAAATGTATAAATCCCCACACACCAGAGGTGCAAGACACCATGATGGACTTTGCCAGAGCAAATAAGCTCTATGGCCTACCACCAAAAGAAGAGGAAGAACAATACGAAAGTGAGATTACATTACAACAGCAACTATTAGAAGAAAAAAGAACCGAATTAACAAAAAAGAAAACTGATTTGGATAACAAGCGTACAGAATTAGAAAGAAAACGAATAGACCAACAACATTATAACGAAGCCTCCCCCATTTCAGCACAAGATAGTCCCCTCACCCTATCTGAAACATCTGAACAAATTGATATGAAAAGCTTTATAACCGAAACTATAGAAAGTATCCTCAAGAAATACCTTAATGAAAAAGTCACAGATCTACAAAAAGAAATTCCAAAGATAGAAAAACAAATCCAAGATATAAACGAACTAATTGCAAAGAACAAAAAAAATATAGAAAAAGCCAAGTCTGCAAACAATTGTCTAATGGCATATTTGATAGGTTTAGCCTATCAAACACCCTCATTTCAGGACAAAGAAGCCTTAGAAACATTTGCTAATATAGTGATAACCATATTTTATTTCGATGACTGCCTAGATACAAAAGATTGCACACTGGATGAACACGAAACGAAAACGTTTGTAAATGGAATTTATCGTATATGGCGCGACAGTCATCATGATTCAACCGTAGCTCACTTACAAGACTCCCCATCAATATCAAAAAGTTTACAAGACTCATCCAGTGCACTTACTCGTATTTTATGGAAAAAATTAGAACCTATTTACCAAAACTTATCTACCTCATTTCCAGAAAGTCCTGCACTAAAGCCTAAACCAACACCTATTCCTTCCCATAGAACCGCCTTTTCAAGTACGTCAGCTAGACCGGGCTCCTTTAGTCCAGCACCACTAAGCTTAGATAGCACCACCACAACATTTGATCACACAGGCTTGCCTCTTCCGAGCCCTGAACAAGAAGAATCCCTCTCCTTTCAAGAAAGAGAAAAAGAAAAAGAAATAGAAAAAGAAATAGCAAGATCATAACGATACGCCCATTTAAGTGAATTACAT
>CAZIOF010000008.1:0-13792 GCA_964540745.1 uncultured Candidatus Marinamargulisbacteria bacterium | reverse complement strand
ATTTGAGAAACATTATCAATCCCATAGCGCTCAACAATATAGTCAATCACTTCAGAACGACGTCGAATACAAAAATCCAAGTCAATATCAGGCATAGACACCCGTTCTGGATTCAAAAATCGTTCAAACAGAAGATTATATTTAATGGGATCAATTCGTGTAATATTTAATGCATAAGCAACCACAGAGCCTGCTGCCGACCCACGCCCTGGACCCACTGGAATATCTGAACGCGTACAAAAATCCAAAAAATCATAAATAATAAGAAAGTAAATAGCATAATACATCTTATTAATAATCCCGAGTTCATAATTAACCCGTTGGGTAAGTTCTGGCGTAATCTCTCCATACTTTTCTTTAACCCCTGCCCAAACAAGTTCCTCCAAATAGGCGGCACTATCCATATTATTTGGACACTTAAATTTAGGCAATCTGACCTGTTCAGTTTCAATTTCAATATGACACTTTTCCGCAATCTTTAGTGTATTTTCTAACGCCTCTGGCATATCCAAAAACAAGGTCTTCATATCATCAGCTGAACGAAAATAAGCAGATTGTGACCGAAAACGTTGCGCCCCTTCATTGTCCAACTGTTTGCCCATTTGAATACAAGTCAAAATCTCTTTGAGAACGGACTCCTCTTCTTTCATATAATAAACATCATTTGTTGCCACTATAGGAATAGAATGAGTCTTTGAAAACTCACAGATCCCCTGAATAACAATATCCTCCATAGGCAACCCTAGTCTTTGAACGCCTAAATAAAAATTATCTGAATAGATATCTTTTAAACGACGTGCCATATCGTGCGCCTGTTGAAACCGATTCCCTTGAATGTGCCATGCTACAGGCCCTCTATACCCTGGCGAAATAGCAATTAAGTCCTCTGAATAACGCTCTAAATGAGCTAAGTCAATCCGTGGTTTATAATAAAACCCATCCAAATGAGCAATAGAAACCAGCTTGATCAGCTGCTGATACCCTTTATAGGATGATGCCAATAGAATAAGGCGATCCAACCCACGTTCTTTAACCGAAATATCCGGAGTAAGATAGAACTCACATCCAATAATCGGATGAATCCCCGATGCTTTTGCCTTCAAATAAAAATCTATTGCGCCATATAACGTTCCATTATCAGTAATGGCAATAGACGACATCTGTTGTTCAACACATGCCGCCAACATATCCTTAATTCGAACGGCACCTTCAAGTAATGAAAATTCTGTATGACAATGTAAGTGTACAAATCCCGACATAGATGAAACTCCTAAAACCGTTTAACACTATCGTCTAATCATCACGGCATCAAAGGCGTTAAGAGAATCCTCATAGGGGTCCGAAAAAGCAACAAACGGTAGTACCAAATTATACAAAATTTAAGTGCGTTACAAAAGAACATAAATAAGGAGGCCTAAAATACAACAATAGTCGACCATCCTATTACTGTCTATGAATTGACAGGTATAACAGTCTACGATTTAATTAGCTATATATGACACGCGAACGATGGATACTAGGGGGCATAATTGGACTCTTTTTTTGCAGTATCTGTCTCTCTCTCATCCAAATTAAAGGTTTTTCGTTAAGTGGGGATTATAGCCCTAACCGAGACGAAGCGATTGGCATCATTTATGTTTATGGCCCCATCACTGTCAGTGAACCAAGCGCCTTATTAAACGCTCGTTCAAATAATGTAGATGACATTATCCAAACCTTAAATCAATTTGAAGAAAACGACTCCATTAAAGCACTTATTCTAAGAGTAAATAGTCCCGGCGGTACCGTAGGTGCTTCACAAGAACTATTTAACGAACTTCTTGCCTTTAAAAAACGAACCAAAATCCCTGTTATCACCTCATTTGCTGATATAGGAACATCCGGTGCTTATTGGATTTCACTAGCGAGTGATCACATATTCTCAAATCCTGGATCCTTGGTGGGAAACATCGGTGTTAAACTAGAAAATATCAATTTTTCAAAATTAGCCGAAAAATATGGTATTGATCTAATGATCTACAAAAGTGGCCTTCATAAGGATATCCTATCCAGCTGGCGCACAACAACAACCTCTGAAAAAGAAATCCTAAATACATTAGTCTCAACAATCCATGCCCAATTTGTAACAAGCCTAAAAACACACCGTAAGCTAAGTCAAAAGGAAGCCCTTCGTCTTTCAGACGGGCAGTTCTATTCTGGAGAGCAAGCATTAAAACTTGGTTTAGTAGACCAACTTGGGGGTCTAAGCGAAGCCATAGCCTATGCCATCAGAGTCACCAATATCCAAGAAAAACCTGAACTCATTCGTCGACCACGACCACATGTCAATAAGCTACTATCAATTCTTCGAAATAATCTATCCTTTGAATCCATCATGCCATTCAACCTTTCAACACCTGTCTTAAACTAATGAATGACTGGCTCATTATAAGACTCATTACACGTCCGTTCTTCACATTAAGACTCTTTTCTGAAACATCGCCTATTAAAGAAGCGTTTATCGCCCTATCACTTGTCTCTCTAGCCGGTATTTCTAATTGGTCTCACACACAAGTCTCCCACTTAGGATTAGGGTGGGCCGTGTCCTTTACTAGTTATGTCATTACCGTCGCACTTCTGTCATCAATCCTTGATTTTATTGCCCAATTATTTAAGTTTCGTGCTCAGAGTGTCCGCTTATTCTGTTGGCTTAGTTTAAGTCTACTCCCTTTAACCCTAGGTATCCCCTTAAGCCAATTTTTATGGTCATTCCCTAGCCTAACCTCAGTATTAACACTCTTTGCATTTATCATCACTGGAGGTATCATCTATTTTCAAATTTTAGTCATTAAATCACTTTACAAAGCATCTATCGGCGCTAGCTTATTTATCTATACAAGCCCCATCATTCTTGCCACGCTACTTGCCCTCTTTTTGATAAGTGGCCTAAGTTGGACTCTTAATGTATTATTGGGAACGCTATGAGAATCGGAATTGGCTACGATGTTCATCAATTAGGTAAAGACCGCCCCCTCATTTTGGGCGGGGTAACCATTCCTTATCCACTTGGGCTTGTAGGACATAGTGATGCGGATGTCTTAACACATGCCATCATGGATGCCATTTTAGGCGCACTTAATTTAGGATCTATTGGAGACCATTTCCCAGATACTGACACTGCCTACCTCAATATTTCCAGCATGACATTACTCGACACAGTTATTCAGCTCGTCTCTGACAAACAGTACGTCATCAGTAATATAGATAGCGTGGTCATTGCCCAAAAGCCAAAGCTCCAACCCTACATCACTGATATCCAAACGTCTTTAGCTAAGGGAATGTTACTCAAAACGTCCCAAGTATCCGTGAAAGCAACAACAACCGAACGCCTAGGTTTTGAAGGAAGAGAAGAAGGTATTTCCTCTCAAGCGGTTGTTCTTCTAACCCCTGCTTAATGACCACTCCATTAATTGAAAGTCTTCAAAATCCGCTGTGCAAACAGATCAAACAAATCCAAAACCCCAGCAAATACAACCTCCCCTATTATATTATTGAACACCCCAAGTTCATTACAGACACATTGAGTAGAACACCTTCAATGCTAGACTGTTTATTAATCGATGAAACAAATCCCAGAATCACGTTCCCTGACTCCAAAAAAAGACTTATCCAACAAAAGATAAAACGCTCAACAACCCGACTTATAAACCAGCTTTCTAGACTAAAAAACTCTTCTGGAATAATCGCTGTGATGAAACGCCCCACCTGGGACACCTTTAATATAAGGTCCATAACTCACCTCATCATTTTAGATCAGGTCCAATCCCCCCAAAATGTAGGCGCCATTGTGAGAAGTGCTTGCGCCTTTGGTTGGGATGGTATTTTGTATACAAAAGGAACCGCTAGCCCCTTTCATCCAGAGTCAGTCAATGCGTCTACAGGTCTTATTAACCGCATCCCTATACTGCCCTATACCTCAGAGTTGAGGCAAACCTTAACCCAACAAAACATGGAATTCATCACTCTTGATTGTCACTCCAAAAATACATTCCTAAATACTAACATTCCAAAAACCTGTACCTTAATTCTTGGAAATGAAGGGCAAGGAGTCTTAGACCCTAGTCTAAAAGAACTAACAACTCAGACCTTAACCTGGGAAATGGCCCCTGAGGTGGAGTCCTTAAACGTGAGCGTCGCAGCAGGAATAGGCCTATACCTTCTTAAGAACCCTATTACCAATAAAACGACCCATTCCTAATTGTCACATCATCCATCTGGTCAACAATCTCAGAGAGTAATGCTTGCTAATCCGTTAAGTAACGAATAGACGCGGGCAATGATGTCAATGGATTATCAATAATATCAAGAGATAGCCACTCATCCATCATATTTATAGAGTCCGGAAAGAACGATTCCATAGTATTGCGTGAGCTTTGTACAACCCTGAAAATACATCCTTCCAATAAGGAACAATAAATATAAATACTCACGATAGTCCAATTATAGGCATCCTCTTTCCCAACAAGGTCATACCACCAGATCTTTATTCACATAACACTCTATTGTTTTTTATTATTATTTCAATAGTTATATTAATGGTCATGGGATATATATCTCAACGTAACACAGGGCACTATTTAAAATAACGATGTGAAATAAAAAATTACTAATAATAACTATAATTAGACCAATCATGTTTAAATATAATAAAAAAGGGGAATTATTAAGTAATAGGTGTATCCCATCACTTGCTCTGAAACAGTTAATTGTCTAGTATCATACGCAAGAGGGAAACAATAAAGTTAAGGAGATGCCATGTCATTACCTATACAAGGAATGAATCCTAATCTATCGACACCAACAAATACTGGTGGAGTAAATAGTTTTGTCGCAGAAACTAAGGAAAATCTTCAAGAAGCAAAAGCAACAATGAAGGACATTGTTAAGGCAGAGCAAACTATTGATAGTGAAGTTAGCCTATTAAATAGTAAAGATTTAGGCGTTAAGGATCAAACTACAACCCAAACTATCATGCAACAAGCAAAAGCAAAGCAAGCTCAACACCCCGATCAAACCGTAGAAGAATTAGCTGCCCAGATCCAATCACAAGACGAAATCAAAAAGAAAAACCGTAGAAAAAAAGCAAAGTTTGAAGAAAAGATGGAAGAGCTTGCTGGACTAAAAGATGCCATCGACGTCGAGCAACTTAACGGCGAGGAACAAGGTATTATCCAAGAATTCTTCAAGAATATGTCCCGTATTAAATCATTAAAAGGACAACTCAAACAGATTGAAAGTGATGAGCGTCGACTGGAAGATTTATTAAGTGAAAAAGAAAACAAAGAACGCGAACGACAACGAAAACGACGTGAGGAAGCCATGAAAAAGAAAAAAAGGAAATAGGCTCAACACATGAATAAACGACAAAAAAAGATGACCAAACAGCAGGCAAAATCATTGATCCCCGTGTTCAAAGGGTTCAATAGTGTTGCAAAAGTATTTATTCAAATGTTATCCAAAAAGATTGAAGACAAAGAAAAACATCTTTCAAAGATACGCGTCATGGTCAATGATATTGCCCTTCCACAAAATCATAGTTCAATTAATATAACAACTGTAGATATAAATAAAACAGTCATTCGACAAAAAGGACAAATGTCTTTTAACAAAAAAATGGACTGGGAAGAGGACTTCCTCAAAAATAGGAAACGATACATTATCTAAACATACCCTATTTTCCGATACAAAATCGAGAAAAAATACTATCTAATAACTCTTCCGTAAAGGCATCACCTGTCAATTCCCCAAGAGGTAATAATGCGGCTCTAATATCAATAGACAACATATCATCCTCATAACCCATCGTCATATTTTCACGCAACTGAACTAGCTGAGAAAGCGTACGTTTAAGACAGCCCTGTTGCCTCACATTACACAACATATCAACAGGAACATGGTCATAATGCTGAACAAAATCCGAATGTAATGCTTCCTTTAACAACGATATGCCAGACCCTACCTTAGTAGATAACTGAAAACGCCTCCAGTTATCCAAAATTCCAAGATCCGAAATGTCACATACACTGGGCAAATCCTGTTTATTTTCTAAAATATAGACACGATCGTTTTTAGAAATGCAATCACGAATAAGACGATCATCTTCTGTTAACGATTCACTCATATCCAATACCCAAAAGATAATGTCCGCTTTTTGAATTAACGCATCTACTTTTTGAATACCCAATTGTTCGATAGCGTCAGAAGACTCTCGAATACCCGCTGTATCAAATAAACGAAAGTTCAATCCACCTAACTTCATAGACACATCAATATAGTCACGTGTTGTACCAGGCATATCGGTAACAATCGAGCGTTCTTCACCTATAAGTCTATTAATTAAGGAAGACTTTCCTACATTGGGCCTACCCACGATAACACAACGAACACCTTGTTGAACAAATTCACCAAAATCTTGATATGACAAGATTTTCTGAAGGTCACTCAATATAGACTCTAAACCAACACGCATATCCGCATGATCAAGACCTTCAACTTCATCAGGAAAATCAATAGACGCCTGAATCACTTCTAACCAATCAATCAATTGTTTTCGAATAGGTTGAATATAATTATATAGACCGCCCTGATGATGCCCCATAGCTACAGCATGAGCCTTATCTGAAGTCGCATGAATCATATCAATCACAGACTCGGCCTGCATAAGATCCATCTTTCCATTCAAAAAAGCCCGTCGAGTAAATTCGCCCTTTGCAGCTAATCGACACCCATGTTCACAAACCAATGACAATATTTTCTGAACATTATAATAGCCCCCATGGCATTGAATCTCCACAACATCTTCACCGGTATAGGATCTCGGTGATTTAAAATAAATAACACAACACTCATCCACTAGAGCTCCATTATCAGGGTCCTTAAGGGCCGCATAATGCACATAATGAGATTTAAGATGAGGTAACGAAAACAATGCTGCTATTAAGGAGGAAACGCCCAAGCCAGAACATCTTACAATCCCTACCCCGCCTGTGCCTAAAGGCGTCGCTATAGCAGCAATAGTCTCATTTTCAAGAATCAGCTGTTTCTTTCTTCTCAAAAACAATCCGACGATACATTCGTTCGCCCTTACTAAAGGTCCGAATGCGTTCATCATTTTCATAAAGCATATGAATCATACGTCTATCGGAAGCCCTCATCGGACGTAACTCAACACGTTTTCCCTTTTGAAGTGCCTGATTAACGGCCTTTTCCGCCTGAGCCCTTAATTGATCCAAACGACGCTTACGATAATCACCTGCTTCTAATACAATTCCAACACCCTTATCAAATTGCTTTAACATCATTCGCCTTAATAATACCTGTAATGCATCAAGGGTAGCGCCTTCTTTACCAATAATACGCCCTACATCATCAGCGTCTTGAATATCAAGAAACAGTTTTCCTTCTTCGTACTTCAAAAAAACAATCTGACAGTCAAAACCTGCTAAATGTAAAATTTTGGATAACTGCCCCTTTATATAGTCCTGTTCATCTTGAGAAATCTCTATAGCTTCTTTTTCTGAAAGTTTATGAGCCCCCTTTGTTGAAGGAGATTGTTTATCGCGTTCCTTCTGGATTGCCCAGTTACGATTCGCTTCATCCTCCTTAGACAAGTTAAAATTCTTAAAAAACTTAAATATACCCCGTTTCTCTGTCATAACATCTCCTTATATCGAAATAGTAATTAGCTCTACAACTCTAAACTGCTTTTTTCATAATATAAACCTGCTGAAGTGTTGATATTAACTGGGAGATCACCCAATACAACAACACCCCTATGGGCATTTTGAAACAGATAAAGACCATCATAAAAGGCATAAACATAAAAATTTTAGATTGTTTAGGGTCAGTTACCATAAATTTCTGAGACCAGTAGGTTAAAAGGCCAATAGCCACCGGCAAAACAAAAAATGGATCCATAAGCGTTATATCCGACCACACCAGAAAGCCTTTGTTAACACCCTCTCCAGCCAACAACGTCGTAAAGGACTCACTCTGAATCGTATAAAAAATAGCAAAAAAGAATGGTAATTGGACAAGTGCTGGTAAACAACCGCTCAAAGGGTTCGCATTATTAGCCTTCCAGAGTGCAGACATCTCTTTATGCATTTTCTCTGGCTGCTTTTTATATTTTTCTTGAATTTCTTTAATCTGTGGTTGAATCTTTTGGTTAATCTTCATTTGAACAAATTGCTTTTTAGTCAATGGATAAAACACCATTTTAACCAAAACCGTTAACAAAATAATACTCATCCCATAATTAGGATAAATAGACTGATAAGAAAACTCCAAAAAGGGAATCATCCAATTCTGTATTAATAAATCTATAGGTCCCATAACAATTTAACTCCTTAACGTATTTGTTTATTATTAAGCAGATCAATCCCACCGGAATGAAATGGTTGACACTTACATAACCGCACGACTCCTAATCCGACCCCTCTTACAACACCTTCCGTAAGAAGCGCATCCTTCATATAATCAGAACAGCTCGGATAAAAACGACAGGATGGCCCTAAAATCGGAGAAATCAAACGTTGATATATAGAAATCATTACTAAGAGAACGGTTTTCATAGTTTCTTTTCCATCAAGGACACCTTTTTTAACAAAGAACAAAGCTGTTTATTTACCTGTTGAAAAGACTCCCTGTATAAAGAAGGTTTAGCAACAAATACAATATCAAGATTAGAAGTAAAAGCCCCGTGATACCCACGCACTATCTCTTTTAACCGCCGCTTACACGAGTTCCTAACCACGGCATTACCTAACCGCTTTCCGGCTACAAAAGCAAACTTCGGAACACCATGAAAACACTCTGCCATATAAATCCTAACAAATGCGTTCTCTAAGCATCTAGCTGACCCAAAAATATACTGAAAATGACGCTTCGTCTTAATATGCATACTCTGCGAAAATAAAGGCCGAGTTTCAGACACAAGGTTACACAGCTAAACGATGTCTGCCCTTACGTCGCCTGGCACCAATAACACGCCTTCCGCCAACAGTTCTCATTCTAACTAAGAAACCATGGGTCTTCTTACGTTTACGATTATTCGGTTGGTATGTTCGTTTCATAAAGTTTCTCTTTTCACTCTATCTTAATTTGCACAAAAACGTTGTGCTCAACTAGTAAAACAGATTATATAGAGTGGACTGCCGGGGGTCAAGTATTAATGATAGTTCAAAAAACTATTATAGACTGACCATGAAACTGCTATACTACCAAACACAGCGTACACTCTCAATCTAAAGCCAAGGACATTTCTATGACTAATAAATGGGATCATCATTGAGACACTTAGCCAACATCATCACCATCACACGAATTTTAGGCGTTGGCGTTATTTTTTGGCTAACCCCCTACACAACCAATCTTGTTCAATTATGGGCTATTTTTATCTATGCAATTATTTGCTTAACCGATTTTTTTGATGGATGGGTTGCTCGGAAACTCCGAATCGTCTCCGATGTCGGAAAAATACTAGACCCCTTAGCTGATAAAATCCTCGTTTTAGTTTTTTTACCACTGCTAGAAATGCAAGTCATTTCCTCATTCCCTGTATTTATAATTCTCACAAGAGAATTTGCTATAATGGCATTAAGAATTGTATCGGCAAAAAGTGGAACAATTATTGCTGCCACGACATCAGGAAAAATAAAAACCTTTGTAACACTTCCCATCTGTGGCCTACTCCTAGGCCGTGTCCCCATTACAAAAGTAGAAACCCTACCCGCTATACTTCAACCTCTTGAGTGGATACGTCAATGGGTTATTCAATGGCCTGAATGGGTCATAACTCTACTCATTTGGAGCACCGTATTAGTAACTATTTGGTCCTTTCTTGATTATTTTGGATCATTCATATGGAAACAGTACATCCTTAAATTTCAAGGCGACGAAAACGCTGCAAAAAAAAGTATCCGCGCGCTCATTCCCAACACCCTATCATTAGCAAACTTATGCTGTGGAATAGGGGCCTCTATCTTTGCGTGGTTTAACCACCTAGAAGCGGCTGTTCTTCTTGTTCTTTTTGGGATTATATTTGATGCTCTGGACGGTTCTCTTGCTCGAAAACTAGATGCATCAACACACCTTGGACAACAATTAGATTCCAACGCTGATTTTTTCAGTTTTGGAATAGCCCCTGCAGTCGTTATTTTTAAAGTCATCCAAAAAAACCATCTTACACTGGCATTTCCCCTCGGAGTGTTACTTGCCCTCATCTATTACGCGTCTGTACACTATCGACTTCGTCGCTTCAACCAAACAGGGCATAGCGATTATTTTGATGGCCTCCCTTCTCCGGTTGGAGCAGGGCTTATAACCCTTGCTGCCATCAGTGCGCCGCTATCTCATCTAAGTCTTTTTACAATTTTGACTATCCTTATCAGTAGCCTAATGATCTCAACAATTTCATACCCTCATCTATCAATCAGTCGCCAAAGTTTTTTAAAATATCTTCAAATTCCTATTATTATTTTTTTGATTCTAACCATTTTAAACTTACTCAACATTCAAATCGCACGAAACTTATTCATCTATGAAATTCTATTTAGTTGCGTTAGTATTTACACATCTATTCCCCTTTTAAAACATGTCGGAAAGAGATTCAGTAGTAAATACTGACCCTAACCCCTAATTCAATAGAACTATTCGATGGCTCATAAACCGTCATAATACCCCCCTCAGTAGGCGCAAGTATTAGCGCCTCTGTCGTAGATTTCGATATAGCCCAATATCGAAAATAACCCTCCCAAGACAACGAAAGCAACTCATAAAATGGTTGATTTAATGCAATAGATCAGCTCCCACCCCAGCCACTATTTTGATAAAGAGTCACATCTCGAACTGAAGCATCAAGCCGATGTAAATAATTCTTTACAACCCCTCTATGAAGAAGCTTACCCTCCAAGCGAATCGTCATATCACCAAAGGACTCTATAGGTAATGTTATTTTAAACCCAAAGGGGAAATGATAATGAAAAAGTTCACGATAGTACCCCTCTGACTCACTTGGATCATTTTGCCAGTATCGAAAACCATAGCCCACAAAATAAGCAACGCCATAATGCCCCTCTTCCTTACGTATAGAAAAAAGCCACCCACCCAAGTAGGATGAAAGCTCTATCCGGCGCTCTTCAAGAAAACGCTCCCCTTCACTTAAACGGCCACCCGAACCAACCAAAAAAGCGGCTAGAGTTTCACTATAATAAACATCATCAAAAATATCGAGCCTTGCCACCATGCCCTGCGAATTATACGGCCGTTTCGAAATTGTTGACACTTGTTCCGAATAGGATTCAATAGAGGTTTGAAATCCTGCAAAAGAATGTATCTTCACCCCTTCTTTATCCACTAATGCCAAAGGCTCCCCACCAACCAACGTATGAAAAAGAACAATCCCGATTAAAAACAAACCAGAACGCCAAACAAACAAATTGCCCCTCATTACCCCCTTCCTCGATTTAGACCAGTTTAGGATCTAACACTAATTTATTAAGCTCTTTTCGATCTACCCGCTGCATCAAATGAACATATTTCTGAATAGGTTGATCTGTTAAAAGAGTCTCTGCGTTCGCCCATGTTAAAGGCTCTATAGTTAAAAATGATTCTATCCCTTTAACAAGCTCCGGCATCACAGGTTTAAGCCATATACCAATTAAACGTAACGCATTAAGACCTGACGTACATATTTGAGCAGCATGGTCAGGGTTCAGCTTAGCCTTTTCCCAAGGAACTTCTTCATCAATATATTTATTAGCCTCGTCTGCCATACGCATAATAAGCATCATCGCCTTATTAAAGGCCAATGACTCAAAATGTTCCGCAATTGTGCTAGAATTGGACTGCATAGCCAATAATAACGCCTTCCCCTTGTCATCCAGAGTTGTCAATTTACCCCCACATTTTTTATATAAAATAGACCCCAAACGACTCCCAATATTCACAACCTTATTGACCACATCTGCATTTACTTTGAACACAAAATCATCCAAATTTAAATCCAAATCATCAATAGAACCATTCATCTTAGAGTAGTAATTATAACTTAATAGCTCCTGATTAAAATGCTGTAGGTATGTCCGGGCTGTTATAAACGTCCCCCTACTTTTAGACATTTTTTCACCATTAACCGTCAGAAAGCCATGAACATGAACCTTTTTAGGAAACGAAAAACCTCCCACCTTAAGCATAGCTGGCCAAAATAACGTATGGAAATACAAAATATCCTTACCAATAAAATGATGAATCTCATAATCACCTGAAGACCATATATCTTACGCCGTAACTGCTTGGATTTTCGCCCAATTTTGGGTAGAAGAAATATAACCCAAAGGCGCATCAACCCACACATAAAAATACTTATCCGTAGTGCCTGGAATCGTAAACCCAAAATAAGGGTTATCTCGTGAAATATCCCAATCCTTTAAGCCATCCTTTAGCCATTCTTTCAATTTATTATAAATCTCAGGGCGAACAGCCCCAGATGCCAACCAATCTTCTATAATAGGCTGAAATTGTTTTAATTTAAAAAAATAATGAAGCGACTGTTTAACAACAGGTGTCTCTCTCGACAAAGTTGAATAGGGATTAAGTAACTCCTTTGGCGAATAAGTCGCACTACACCGTTCACAAGAATCCCCATATTGGTCAGGCGCATGGCAGGAAGGGCACTCTCCCTTAACAAATCGATCAGGTAAAAACATCTGTGAGGTCTCACAATAAAGTTGCTCAATCTCGCGAGTCTCAATAGCGCCATCATCATTAGCTTTGGTAAATATCATCTCACTTAAAGCCTGATTTTCAGGCGTGTGAGTAGAGCCAAAAAAATCAAAAGACACCCCAAACCCATCAAAATCTTGACGATGTTCATCATAATATCGAGCAATAAGTTCTTCAGGAGCCACACCCAGTTTTTGAGCATTTAGCATAATCGGTGTTCCATGCGTATCATCCGCACATATATAAATACATTGATTCCCTCTAAGGCGCTGAAAACGAACCCAAATATCCGTTTGGATATACTCTACTAAATGCCCTAAATGAATACTTCCATTAGCATAAGGTAAGGCACTTGTTACTAAAAGCTTACGTATTGATTTAGCCATTTAACTCTCCAAACGATAAAATCGACGCTTCCCAACTTTCAAAACCTGTCCCGTAGTAGGAATAAACGAGAAAAAGGGGTCCTCAACTTTGTCACCATTAATACTAACAGCACCTTGCTTAATCAAACGAACACATTCTTTTTTAGATGGCAATACGTTTTCTGTAAGCAATAAGTCAGACAACCGAATCTCTGAACCTAACTTAACATGAATAACAGGCATATCTGAAGGCACTTGCTTATCACGAAAAACACGTGTAAAATCCGCCGCCGCTTCAACCGCTAAAGACATCGAATGAAACTGCTCAATAACTACTTTTGCCAAATCTTCTTTAATCACTCTAGGGTTTACTTTCGATGCAGCCATATCGCTCTCTAATTGATCACAATCCCCCTTGGTCATATCCGTTAATAATCGATAATACCGCACAATCAACGTATCAGGAATCGACATTAACTTGCCAAACATCTCTTTAGGAGACTCCGCGATACCAATATGGTTTCCTAACGATTTACTCATTTTTAGAACACCATCAACGCCCTCCAAAATAGGTACCGTTAATATACTTTGTTCTTTCTGGCCATACTCACGCTGCAAATGTCGCCCCATCAACAAATTAAACGTTTGATCAGTCCCCCCTACCT
>CAZIOF010000007.1:0-4870 GCA_964540745.1 uncultured Candidatus Marinamargulisbacteria bacterium | reverse complement strand
TTGCCAGGAATGAGAGATAATTTTAGTGAATGTAATCATGATATCAATAACTCTTCTCTAAATGATAATTATGTTGACGATCAGTAATAAGTATCGATGCGGTAGCTATTAAATTTCATAATGTTTTTATATTAAACTCATTCTAGTAGAAGGAGGGGTTCTATAGTGAGTGCCGTAACACCTATTCTAAGTAAACAGGATTGTGTAAAAAGACGGACTATTGGATACTCATGTGTAGGGTTACTATGATGATAACTAATCTCTTACGTTTATGTGTTCTACTGGTTATTGGCTATGGTCAAGTCTACGGGTGGGATGTCTTTCGCGACACACAAATCGCGGCTGAACAAGGGGTTTCAGACTCTCAATATCAGTTTGCGATCATGTATCAACAGGGTGAGGGCACTCCTCGAAACGATAAGAAGGCCTTTCTGTGGTTTCATAGAGCGGCAAAACAGGGGGATGTGTCGGCTCAATATGAGTTGGGAGCAGCCTATTATTCTGGTCGGGGCACTCAGGTCGATTTAGATAACGCTGTTTTTTGGACGCACAAGGCGGCCGTAAAAGGGCATGTGGCGGCTCAGTTTTCTTTAGCATTAACCTATTATTATGGTGAAGGAAAGCCTCAGCATTATAAAACAGCCTTTTCGTGGGCTCAAAGAGCGGCTGAAAAGGGGCATTCGGAGGCTCAAACGTTAGTCGCCTTTATGTCTAAAAATGGCGACGGTACGACGCGCAACGTAACCACTGCCTTTTCTTGGTTTCATAAGGCGGCCGAACAAGGCCATGCCATCGCTCAATATCAGTTGGCGTATGCTTACTATTCTGGTCAAGGAACACCCATGTCGTCAACGCAGGCCTATTTTTGGTTTAACAAGGCCTATCAACAGGGCGTTGCCAAGCATTCCGATTTTTTGACCCATGTGTATCATCAAGTCGACGGCACTGAGGCCGACTTGGTGCAGGGGTTGTCTTGGTTTCAAGAGAGGGTCAAACAAGCCTATAGACAGGCACGCTATCATAGAGGTATTCGATATCATTCGTCAGTGGAGGCGCCATAGTGCTATCTAATATAGAGTTGTATTCAGGAAATATCCTTGCTGTCTTATGCCGGCCAATACAGCAAGGATTACAGACATGACTTGTCTCTTCTTCAAAATACTGGGCAGCTACAGCTTCTTGGATCCCATTGACGCCGCCGCCACTAAAGGTGGCAATATAGCGGGGTGTTTGTTGGGTGAGTGGTTGATAGCATTGTGTACATAGCCCATGGGGAAGAGGGCTCTCTCTCTTAGAAGATGATAGTGCTTTTTTGATGATCATGGATAACAATCAGTTTAACATGGTTTCTATTAAAAGCCAGTGAAAGGCATGATGTTTTACCGAGTTTTTTTAGTGCTAAGACCGAGTGCCTCTTCTCTTAATGATAGGTTCAGGCGTATGGGTGATTTTGGGCGAAGTGTTCCGGCCATTTCTTTTTGGGAGCGTGGACCTAGAGGGGTTAGATGAACATGTCGAAGTAATTCAATAAGGATTAGTTTCATTTCTTGGCGTGCAAAAAATCGGCCTAAGCAGCGATGGTTTCCGCCAAAGAAAGTGGCTATTCTGAAGTCATCACAACTGTCAGAAGGGGGTTGGCCTTTCTTGATACTGTCTTCAAAGAGGCTTGGGTCAAATCCATCGTGAGGCCAGTTTCGTGGATCCCGTTGGATGAGATAGGGACTTATGAGGATTAACGATCCTTTTTCGAAATGATAGTGGTTCCCTTCTGTATCAGTCATCTGGGTATTTATCATGACGTCTCGTGCTGACATATAGACAGAAGGGTTTCGTTGAAGATTTGTTTCAATAACCTGGGCAAGAAAAGGCATCTGTTCTAGATCCTCTTGAGAGGGCACCCTGTCTCCCAAGCGGTCGTTAATTTCAGCGACTAATTGCGATTGAATGTCTTGGGAAAAGGCCAGTTCTTCAAAAAGAAAACTTAAGGCCTGAGCCGTGGTTTCATGACCTGCAATAAACACGGTTAATAAATCTTGGATGAGTTCCTTGGAGGGGTCTGGATGCGCTTTATCCATGCCATGTTTTTCGGTTTGTTGAGAGAGATAGGTTTTTTCTTGGGTGGGGTTTGCCATGTTTTCTTTCAGGATACGTTTTATTTCAGATTCTAGAATATTAGTTTGTCTCAGAAATTCACGGTTTGCTGGTGTGGGAACGTTAAAGTAGTGTTTACCAAAAAAATAGAAGCCAGGAGATGCCACATTCGTTGCAATAAAATTAAGGACATAGGTTAGAGGCCCCTTTAGAGCGTTGCTTTGGTAGACATCTCTGCAGCCCAGTAGGGTTTGACACATAATACTTAATGTGAGTTGCATCATGTCTTCACTGATAGAGATGGATGTTGGCGTTTTAATGTTCTCTACCCATTGGACACGAAGTGATTCGGCCCAGTGTTGCATGGTATCGATATAGTGGGGGACTTGTTTTTGATGTAAAAAGGTTAGTAATTCGCTTCTCTTTTGACCATGGGTAGGTCCTTCAGAAGTAAGTACAGAGTTGCCAATAAATAATCGTGCTGTGTCAAAAGCGCTGGCGCGACTGAAGCATTTGGGGCTTTGTAGAACACGTTTAACAATACAGGGGTCTGTTACTAAATAATTATTTTGTGTAAACATGGGGATATTAATAACGGGCCCCAAATGATGATAATCGGCCCAAATACGGTTATAGAATGTGATGGGGTTGGTGCTAGAAATGGCCATTGCGTTCCCGAATAGAAAATGGCCTTTTGGCCCTGGGGGGATGGTGATGCCTTCCAAAGGCGGCCAAAAATAGGTTGAAAGGGGTTGTGTGATGCGGTTAAGAAGGTGTCCTGTGCCATCCCATGCACCCCAGGCAAAGGACGATGATGTATGTTGTGGTGGGGCTGGAAGTGCGAAGACTTTTTTATAGAACATGATGGCCTTATAAACAACGATTTTATCTTTGTATTCTAATATAAAACAAAGTAGATAAGAAGAGGGTTGTTGGTTCTAAGTTTTTTGTTGTTCGAATTCTTTGACTGATTGAACACCTATTTGGGATAGGATGTCTTTATGGACTTGGTTACCGTCTTTTAATCGGGTGTTTACCCGTTTTTCCATTCGGTCAAAGTCCCCTGAATAGCTACACCCTAGTTTATTATTTATATAGCCTCTGCAGTAATTGCAGAAATCCTGGTCGTTAAAGCCATCCTCAAGCTTTGGTGTTTCATACATATCTTGATGTTCCATTTGGTAACTTGAGAAACACATTACCTATCGGTCAGGGTAGATGCTAAATCGTAGGTCTTTTTGAATAAACGGGCTCATTCTTATGTAGCCGAGTTGACTCACAAATGGCGTCTATGAAGTCACTATTGCTAGCGGTTAAGAGTCCGGGGTCAAATCTATTGTTGTGCCTCTGAGTGTAGACCCCATCTCTCATATCATATGACAGGCGCTGTTAGTAGGTAGCTCTAATAGTCTATAGTCTCATGATGGCCCTTTAAAGGGGGCCAAAGATAGCATGTAAGTGTTATGAAAGCGTGTTTGATTATTATTTTAAATAGATAAAATCGAAATATTATATTCATTTAAACAATAATTAAATAGTATAGACTATCATAGTATGGAGGTATTGATTATGTATGAGGGGTCTTCTAGGGGGGATAGGATTAGATCGTCTTTTGTTGTTTCATCGACGTCGACTTATTAGTCGTTAAAAGAACCAGGGACATTGGACAATTTTTTTAAAAATCATAAGATTGATCCTAAGGCATTTAATAATGAATTGGTTGTGTTTTTTAGAAAACATGACATTAATCCAAAGACATATAATAATAAAGTGTTAGTCGTTTTCAATGAGTCTGATCATGGTGCTCGACGTAACCGTTGTGGGGCATCGGATTCAATTTGGAAGGTTACAACATGTGTGACTAGTACTGCAGCGGGGATTGCTACAAGCGCGGCTCTTTTACTTATGTTGAGTGGTGGGACACTGGCACCTGTATCTATTGCATTGATTTGTGCTGGTGGGTCAGGTGCGGCCTCACTTTCGACGAAAGTAAGTATGGAAGTCTGTTGCGGGCCTAGAAAAGAAAAGTCGAGTGCTACTAGTAGACGCTTTTTCTTGGAACTTGTGAGGGAAGATGATAATCGTTTTCAAGAATATGTAGGAAAATCTGTTATTTCTTGTGATAACTTTGTAGTGCTTGATGCCTCTGATGAGGCGAATAGTGATTCTCAAAGTCCTAAGAAACAATTTAATCGTGATTGTTGTTGTTGTTTCTGACTATGGTTTTTACATAACACGACAGAGATTATAGGGAGTGTAGAGTTTATTCCTGGCTGTTTTTAAGTAGTCTATAACCTCAGGGTCCCCCTTCTTACCGGTTTATGATGGCAAGGCCGAATAGCCTTTATTCCCCTTGGACTCAATTACTGGTGTAATAGTATTGATGTATCTTTTTGGCTCAAGACCCGTTGTTGTGCGACAGACTCGATAATCAGTGGCTGTATCGATAATGATCCTATGGTCATTCATATTGTACTTTTTTGATCTAATAAAAGTGTTTGCAATATTCAGGAGTTCTTTTCTCTCTGTCAATACAGGCTCGGTTCACATGGGGGTAGTTGTCGTCTGGGCTTACTTCAAAAATGCTTAGATACAATAGTATGCGCTGCTTTTTTAAGGTTAAACTCCTCGTCTAACCCCATGTTGGGATTGTTTCGACATGATAAGTCTCTCAATGTCAGGCTGGTGCACGCTATGTAAGTTAGTCGAAAATTGTGTCATAAACGATTGTTTATGACACAATTCTGAAACCTGTCTAAAGCCACTCCGTTCTTAAATT
>CAZIOF010000006.1:0-3648 GCA_964540745.1 uncultured Candidatus Marinamargulisbacteria bacterium | reverse complement strand
TTCCTTGTTCTGTTACTTTGGGTGGGCAATAAGTTCCAAAAGGGGTTTTAAGTAGTCCATTTAGCCAATTCTTTACTTTATGTTCGAGCCGCCTTTATCGATCAGTTTTGACTTCTCAATGGCCTTAAGTTTTGTTTGTTCATTCATTTGTGACATTAGAATTCGGGTTTCATAAGGGATTTCGTCTGCATTTAAGGATTTGAGGCGTTTAGAGATCTGTTTAAGTTTATTTTTGGTGTCTACTAATTTACGGCCTATCGAAAAATCTAAACAACTTGAGACGAGGTCTTGATAATCAGGGACTTCTTTTAAGATTAAATCGTATAAAAAAAAGGCAACAGTGTCTTTCGAAATGAGGAATGAGATCGTGGACCCATGATCCTTTGATTCAGGTCGTTGTGCTTCACCGTTTGTAGTGGTGAGTAACAAGCTGACCATCTTTAATTGTCTATGTATGGGTGACTCTGCAAATTCTTTTAAAAGAGAAGGGAGACCTTTATCCTTAAGATCTTTATAGAGGGTGTAATCTAACTTAATTTGTTGGATAAAATCATGTTCTGAATGTGTGTAGAGATCACGTGTGGAATATTGTTGTAAGTAGCCGTTAATAAAGTCTCTGTCGGGTACTTCAAATTGTGCAGCTACTAAAAAATCCTGCTTTTTTTCACGTAGGTCCACATTGAATTCAGCCATGTTTAATGCATCATTTTTAAAGTAACCTTTTATTCGAATACTTGTATGTTTACCATCATCGATTGAGACTCTTACCGTCGCGCCATGAAAATATTCGATAGAGGTAATTCCTAAGCGAATAATTACAGATAATCCTTCGGCCTCATCGTTTTCCATATCATCATATCGGAATTCACATCCTGTTGGAATGAAATGGGGGTCTAGTTGTTTGAGTCGAATATAGTTTTTTTCAGTTGATAGGACACTTGGCCATCTGTAGCCATATTTATACGTTAATATTCCTGAAATTTGAGTACACCCATTTTCTTCAAGAAAGTCATTTAGTTTTGTTTCAAGTTTTGTACTGAGGGGTAAGCACATATCGATACATAATAGATGGGGTATAGTGTCATCTCTGCAATCGTTTAAATACGTCATGATTTGTTTTATGTCTTCTTGTGCATAGTCACGAAGTTGATCGATGGCCTTGTGTGCGGTGTCGTGATCGATGACATGGTGTTTTTTATTTGATAGTAGTTGTTCGCAAGCTTGAGAGATCACTTGCTTTGTGTCCGTCGCCTGCTGGATTAGTCCCCATACCACGTGATTTAAATGGTAATTCTGTTTTTTCCATGTGTATTGGTGAAACGCTTCTTGCATTGTTTTTGCAGCCTTGTTACGTTCAAGATGTCTCAGATAAGCATTTTCAATGACTTTAACTGCATGAGTTTTTTTAAATATGCGTATTTTAAGTTTTTGGCGTAAAATATCTATAAGTTGACTTTCACTGATAACCTTTTTCATGAGAACCTCCTATATTTACGAGCCGTTTAGGTGGTGTTAAATGAAGTGCTTTATGACGTGATAAAGGCCTTTTTGGTGATAAGTCAATAATATGAAAATAAGATATGAAAACAGTTTACTATAAAGAGTTTCAGGGTCAAATATAAATAAAAAATAAATAAAAAAACAAAAAGGAGGAAGAGGTGTTAGCTGCGATACAAGAGAAGATAGGTGTTCCAAATAATGTTGTCACATGTCAAAACATACCGGTTCCAACACTTAGAAAAGGTTGTTTGTTAATTAACATGTTAAAAGCAGCTATTAATCCTTCGGATATTAATATGCTGGAAGGTCGATATTATGACCAACCTGAATTACCCTCAATTATGGGGAAAGAAGGGGTTGGCGTTGTTGTAGAGTGTCATACAACCGGCGATCATGTACAAGTGGGTGACCATGTTATTTTTCCATTTACTGCAAAAAGAGACTGGCAAGGTGTGTGGTGCGAATCTATAGTTGTTGAAAGTAGGGATGTCTATGTGATTCCTAAGCAAATAAGTATTACGCAAGCAGCAATGATGACGGTTAATTCTCCAACTGCATGGTATTTATTAAACAGTTTCGCGGTCTTAAAAAAGGGAGATTGGGTCATCCAAAATCTAGCTCACTCGCATGTGGGCATGTTGGTGGGGTATTTGGCTGATTATTTAGGTATTAATATGGTTCATTTGGTGCGGAGTAATCAATCAAAAATTGACTTAGAAAAACGTGGGTTTCAACATGTTTTTCTAGATGAAAAGGGCGTTAATCAAGCGGTTAAAGAAACTATTAAGAAACCTATAAAATTAGGGCTTAATGGCGTGGGTGGTGATAGTGCTGTTGAAATCGCAAAAGCTTTAGGCGAAGATGGCGTTCATGTGACCTATGGTGCAATGTCTAAGAAACCTGTTTACGTATCCAATGGCCAACTTATCTATAAAAATATAAGTTTTAGAGGCTGTAACCGAACGCGTTGGATGAGACAACTACCTAGAAACGAGGCAGAGAAAATTCTCGATATGATTATAAGGTTCTATATAGACAAACAAATTCAGTTGTCTGTGGCAGCAGAGTATTCACTTGAAGAGATACAGCTTGCCATACAGCATGCCATGTCAGAGGACCGTCATGGCAAAGTCCTTTTGACGATAAGTACTTAAGGAAATATTCGGAAGGCTTCTATATGTGCTAACCCACGTTTATTAATGCCTGTAATGCTAGGAAGAGGTAACCATTTTCCATTTATTTTTCCAAGAACTTGGCTACCTGGTCGAAATACACCTTTAAAAATAGGGAAAAGTCCCTCAAGTCCCTTATTATTTAGCTGTTTTAAGGGGCCAATAATCATGTAGGCATGATTATTAGGAATAAAGGATAATGTTGGGTCATTGGCATGGTTTGAAGGAATGATTTGAAAGCCACCAATCTGACCTTTAGGAGACGTTGAAATACAAAGGACACCCGGATGGTTTGCTCGAACAGAGGTATTTGTTTGGTAAAATGTGCCATCAAATCGCCCAGTGCCTAGTACAGGGCGGTAGACAAGTCCGATAGCTGTTTTAGCGGATGGTTCTGACCAATATACAGAGCCTCCAAACCTATTGTCGATTTCAATCGAATAAGGTTTGAAACAATATTGTTTGCAAATAATAATAATTTCATCATCCACTTGAGGGATATGGCTGGTAGGCCAAGGCTGTAATGTGTCGTTATAACGACTCTTCAAGTAGACGTGATCCCCGACTAAAGGTGCCAATGATCCAAAAAGCGTTTCCCCTCCTATAATAGTTGTTTTTATAGCCGCCATAACATCAGTTGGGAAAGACTTTGCCTGAGACTTGGGGAGAATTGAAAATAAAATAGCATGGCCATTCCATTGAGCTACTTTGACGTGTAATGCATTGACGGAGGTTGCTGCAATAGAACTAGTTGGAGCCCAATTAGCCGCAGAAAAATCCATGTGTGATGTAGTACGTATGGGCTGAGAGCTCGGAGAAAGTACGATACCTAAAGTTTTCCAGGTCTTGCCTTTATCGTAACTTATATTGATGGGGCCATTGATGCTATTAATGATTTTAAAACGATGGGATTCTTGTTTAAAATAAGGTGCAAATAATGATTTCTTCAAATTTAGAAAAAGAGGTGTCGCACTTA
>CAZIOF010000005.1:0-5608 GCA_964540745.1 uncultured Candidatus Marinamargulisbacteria bacterium | reverse complement strand
CAGGTGATACGATCCTCATCTCAGCATTAGAACATCATGCTAACATTGTACCATGGCAACAGATCTGTGAACGGTATAAGTGTGACTTAAAGATTGTCCCCATGTCCGATAAGGGGGATCTTATCCAAGAAGACTATAACCGATTATTGGAAGAAAACAAAGTTGTCTTTGTGTCATTGACCCATGTCTCCAATGCACTAGGTACCATTAACCCTATTAAAACCATGATTCAAAAGGCCCATAAGGCCGGCGCGAAAGTCCTTATTGATGGAGCTCAGGCTGCGCCTCATATGGCCATTGATGTCCAAGACTTAGATTGTGATTTCTACTGCTTTTCAGGACATAAGATTTATGGGCCAACAGGGATAGGGATCCTATATGGAAAATATGACCTTTTAGATGAGATGGTTCCATTTCTAACGGGCGGTGACATGATTGAAACCGTCACCTTTGATAAAACCACCTTCGCCAAACCGCCACGAAAGTTTGAAGCTGGAACACCGGCCTTTGTTGAAGTATTAGGATTAGCTGAGGCTGTTAAGTTTATCCAAGACATCGGATTTGATAAAATCCAATCCCATGAAAGCCACATGGTAAGACTGGCATTAGATGAATTTAAAGATATCCCAGAAATTAAACTGATAGGAACGCCCGAAAAAAGAGCTGGCGTGATTTCCTTTTTAATTGATAAGATCCCTGCCCATGACGTGGGAACACTGATGGATGCCAAGCATGTGGCAGTTAGGGTAGGGCATCATTGTGCACAACCTGTTATGCAACATTTTGGTGTAGCTGCGACTGTGAGAGTGGCCTTTGGTATCTATAATACACCCTCTGATATTACCGCTTTAGTGGCTGCTATTCGATATACTATGGAGATTATGTATGGATAATATTCAAGAACTATACCAAGAAATGATTTTAGAGCATAACCGAAATCCTCGAAACTTTAAGGTTTTAGAGGCGCCCACACACACAGCTCATGGGATAAATCCCCTTTGTGGTGATGATTATCATGTCCACTTAAAGATTTCTGACAAGAATATTCTGGAGGATATAAGTTTTCATGGCGATGGCTGTGCTATTTCTAAATCTAGTGGTTCTATGATGACACGCTTCTTAAAAGGAATATCGATTGATGAACTTATCTTAATCAAAGATGCCTTTTTATCCCTTTTAACGGAAGAAAATCCTAATCATCAAGATAACATATTAGAAAACCTAGTTATCTTTAAAGGTGTTAAAGAATTCCCTGTTCGGGTAAAATGCGCTACATTAGTATGGCGTGCATTAGAAGCCGCGTTATCGCAAAAAAATGGCGGCGAAGTAACTACAGAGTAAGTAAAGGAGCGCTTAATATGAGTGAGATACGAATTACAGCTGAAATTACCCCCAATCCGAATACCTTGAAATTTGTGATTGATAGACATTTATTTGAGTTTGGAAGTTATGATTTTCCAACCCAGGAATTAGCCAAGCACTCGCCATTAGCTACGGAATTATATATGGTAGCAGGTGTGGATGGCGTGATGATTGGGATCAATTTTGTGTCTGTCACTAAAACTGACGAAACCGATTGGTCTGCCTTAGCAGAGCCAGTGACGACCACAATACGAGAATTACTGGAAAAGGGAACGGATATTATTGACGAAGACTATAAAGTGTCCCAGGTTCCAACCGAAGAAGAAACGGAGATTATTAAGAAGATTAAAACCATTCTAGACGATGAGATTCGACCTGCTGTGGCTATGGACGGTGGCGATATTCGGTTTGCAGGTTATAAGGATGGGACCTTGTCACTAATGTTGCAGGGTGCTTGTAGTGGCTGTCCCAGTGCTAGTATGACGTTACGTATGGGGATCGAAAATCGATTAAAAGAAGATATCCCTGAACTAGAAGAAGTGGTACAAATATAAGACCCTGAAGAGCGGTGTTAACCCTCATTCTCATTATAGTATGTGCGTGGTTAGGGGCACGTGCATGCACGTTTATTCATTGTCCGCCTATTTTAGGGATGTTGCTGGGAGGAATTCTGGCACAAGGGGTGGGCCCTCACTTGCCTGGTATGGGGGTAAATATTCAGACCATATCAGGGCCTATTAGGTTCGGTATTTTAGCCCTTATTATTTTGAGGGCTGGACTATCACTTAAACTTAAAACGATTCGTAAATCGGGGCTTTTAGCCGTTAAAATCGGGGTCATCCCATTGCTTTTTGAAATGACTATAGTAACCTTGGCCTGTTGTTGGGTATTTCAGATGTCACTAAAAGACGCGGCCGTTATTGGCAGTGTGGTGGGCGCCATTTCACCTGCCATTATTATGCCTATGCTATTGCAAAAGACAAATAAAAAACCGCTTCATGAGACACTCCTGATAGGGTTGCCCCTGGATAATACGCTAGCGCTTGTGTGTCTTGGGATAGCGTTAAATATAGCGCTTCAGGGATCCGGGACTATCATGACGCTTCTAGCAAGCATCCCCTATTCATTGGGTGCTGGGGTGGGGCTAGGCATGATAGCCGGTGGAATGGGGCTCTTAATGGTAAAGAGTCGCCTATTTCTTGAGAGTCATCCGTTGACATTATGGGGAGTGGCCATCCTAACCTTATGGGCATCTCTCAAACTCAACCTCTCCTTTGTCATGGCACTCTTAAGTATGGGGCTAGTTCTTAACCGAGGTCTTTCTAAAGAAAATAAGTCCATAGAGCGTGCAATAGGGATATGGTGGGATCGGATTCAGTATGCCCTTTTTGGCCTTATTGCCTATACACTTCCTCTAGCCCCTTTGATGAAGATTGGTGTCGTGATGTGTGGGATCATTATGCTGGGTCAATGTGCCCGGGCCTGTGGCATGCTTGCCAGTGTCATGCGTTCCAGGTTACCGACAAACGAGCGTATAGAAGCCATGACCACCTATATCCCAAAAGCCACCATTCAAGCCGCCATGGCTGGTGTCCCCTTACAACAGGGGTTCATCCATGGCGAACGTTGTCTTATTCTAGGTGTTTTATCTATTTTTATCACAGTTCCCTTAGGCCTGTTCATGCAAGAAATATATGATAAAACAGCTTAAGAAATCCAGCAAAAACTTTCTTTTTCGATAGATAGAGAGGTGTTTTTGGGAGGGGCCGGATTCTCGGGAAGAGAGCTCCGTTTTATCTGTTTAGGCCTATCGTGTCTCTCGCATAATAGACGCACTTAAGGTACCCCCTGAAAGCCGTTTAGTAATAGCATTAACTAAGGATTTACTAACTCATGTCAAGGAAAATAGGTATTGGCAATTAACACATTGGGCGCTACAACCGCCCATAACAGATGATAAGTATGGTATTTTAGAGAGGGCCATTCCTTATCAAGAAGGTATTGATACCTGTTGTAATAGATGTGAGCAAACACCCTTGATGACCGCTGTGAAGTTAGAATCACTAGAACTTGTTGATTGGATTCTTTTGGCCAACCCACAGATAGACATAGAAGATTCACGGGGACAAACAGCACTTATGTTAGCGGCTGAAAAAAAACTGCCTGAGATCACAGCTTATTTATTAGCTGCAGGGGCGGATCCTTGTAAATCCACAACACAATGCCGTAATGCCTTGCATCTGAGTGTTAGAAGTCCTAATCCAGAAATCCTTCTTCTAATGATTCATGCGATTCCAAAACGTCACAGAGAAGATGCAATCGCTAAAGGCTGGGAGACACATCAATCAATCATTAATCCATACCATACTCAGAGCAAAAAGTGTCCCTCTATTAGTACTGATGTTAGAGGATCCTTTTTTTAACTCAGATGACGTGAGAGCGGCCTGTGTTTACTATCTAGAGCATAGAGGCCGCTCTTTAGAACCAACACCTACGATAATTTGTAAAGAACATGGTTGGAACGCGACTCCGGATATGGCGTTATGGTTAAATCCTGAAGCAGGTTCAGATATCAATTCATTTTAGAACAGTATATAAAGTCACCAAATTCGTGTGTCAAAATTAGAAAGCTAAGGAGAGCGTAAGCTATAATTTTCCTCTGGTTCCGCTAGACCCAAACTCACGAGCATTAGCTGACCAAGAGTCACACACGGCATAGGGATCATAAAAGGGATCTGCTGCCGCACGTAGCGCATGCTCACAACCCAATGTTTTAAGTAGAAGGTCGCTTTCCGCCGGGTCTATTAAGACGCCTGTAGCGTCATATAACTTTTTTAAGAGGTTTGCTTCCTTCGAGTCTAGGCATCTAAATTGAGGCGTTCCTACAGGCTTAGAGGACATACCCCAACTACTCATGCAATTGTTAGGATCACACTCGGTATCAAGCATTAATTGATTAATATTACCTTTATAGGTTTGTAAGATTTTAAACTCATCAGCTGTAAGTTTTGAGATAAGACTTTGGGCTGTTTTTTGTGTTGGAGAGATAGTGCGAGATTCTGTAGAAAAAGACGTTTTTTGTGGAATACGACGGGGACAAGAGAAGGTTCTTCTTACTGGACCCTGAATGGCACGAAACATAATAGGACTCCTTAAATAATAATAATAAAGATATCGGGAGATGATAACGTAAGGTGGTAGACTTGTCTATTGGTTTATTGGCCATCCATGGTGCCTTAAATAATCCTGAAGTGACCTATCAGACATGTGAAGTGGGGGAAGATACACATCACTAAACTCACGTTCCCAGTAGGTGTCGTTTAAGGTAGAAAATCGATATCGATAACGCAAAATACGAATATAGGTTGGGGGACCGTTCTGAAAGGGCGATTCTTTAAGCAAGGATAATAGACCCTTATTGTTTGTAAGAAGTTGATAGACCATATGAACTATCCAAGGATGTTGCTGATAGGTGGCCATGGCTGCAAACCAGATTTGCCAATCGAGACGATAATGATAGGGCGAGAAAAAAGGCGTTGGCTGATCAAGGGGGCCTGGCTTCGCTTTAAAGACATAGGGTAACCACCTAGTCTTATCTGTAATAAGGGTATCCATAGTTCCTTCAACAACAAGCTCATATCGCTCGCGACTAACACTCCCAAAAGCGCCATAAGTATTCACAATATGGAAGAGATTATAGGATCGGTTCATGGCTTGATGTTTCTGGAAAAGATTAAGAGTAGGTTGAACACTTAAGGCCAAAACCAGTATGAGTAGTCCACCATACAGATATCGGTTCCAGTGCCTTGATTGAATCAACGGTTTAATAGGCCAGGGTAGGATCCGTTCCCAATGCCGATTATCAAAACAGGGGAGACAGCATACAATGGTTAACCAATTCAAAAACGATAAATTCCCACTAAGAATAAGAAAAACTTGAAACCCAATCGCCATTAAACCTGCCCAAGCACGAAGCGAGCGTCTCATAAAAAAGCCGAAGGGAACAATCAGTTCAACCCAATGATTAACTAAAACCCCTATTTTTAATATCCAGTTAGGCAATTGATGAAAGAATCGGCTCCAGACATGGGGCACAGGCTGGGTTTCAAAATGATAATTAAGGCAGGTTAGGGATCGCCAGCAGTCGTCACCTTTCAGCTTGATGAGCCCAGCTCCCATATAGATGCGAAATGCAATCCATAATAGAACGTAACGCATAAGTCTAGGAGGTGGGGCTCTGTTAAAC
>CAZIOF010000004.1:0-11601 GCA_964540745.1 uncultured Candidatus Marinamargulisbacteria bacterium | reverse complement strand
TCCACTAGTTTTCCATAATTCTGCATTCCCTATATGTGGCGTATATAATAATTGATACCCTGCCTTTATATGGGTTTCCTTCCAATAACTTTCCATAATATGACGCATAATAGCGCCCTTGGGATGCCACTGAATTAAGCCACCCCCAACATCCTCTGAAATACTGAACAAGTCTAAGGTCTTTCCTATTAAGCGATGGTCGCGTTTTTTAGCCTCTTCTAAGCGATGTAAATAACTCTTTAATTCTTTTTTTGAATTAAAGGCCGTTCCATATATACGTTGTAACATTTTATTTTTTTCGTTGCCACGCCAATAGGCGCCAGATACTTTAAGTAGCTTTATACAACCTATCTGAGACGTCTTTTCAACATGAGGGCCCCTACAAAGGTCTAAAAAAGGCCCATTTTCAAAAAAAGAATATTCACTCAGATCCAAGTCCTTGATTAACTCAAGTTTGAAAGGCTGTTCTTTTTTTATCAATAATTGAACGGCCTTATCTTTATCAAGCGAAAACTGACTAAACGACTGCCCCTCTTTAATAATCTCTTCCATGCGCTTTTCAATCGCTTCTAAATCCTCTGTGGTCAACGATTTATCGATATCAAAATCATAATAATAACCATCTTCAATAGCAGGACCTATACCTAGCTTTGCTCCAGGAAAAAGCTGTGTGACCGCTTGAGCCATCACATGCGAGGCGCTATGTCTAACGACATCTAGTGGATATTGCTTTGACATAGGATCTAATTAAAGCTCAAAGGAAAGCCAAACATAAAGTCTTCTTTTCCTAATGGTTGAATCGGTTTTCCTAAATAGGTCATGTTATTACCCAGTCGCATGGAATCCACATCTGAAATCCCCTTTGAAAAAAAGCCCCCTACATCTGTACTAAATTCGGACTTAATTTCCGCCGATGACCCTGGTAATAATTGAGACATGTTATTCATACGAACAGAAATATCCCTCTGTGGTCCTAGCGTACTCTCAAATGAAAATACACGACACTGAGCCCCTTTATCCTTTGAGCCATCCAATATGACCTCGGTGTAATTATCTGAAAGAAACAAGTTTTTTAAAGATAATTGCGCCATCCGTGCTATAGCTCGACCAATGGAAGCACTCAATTTTGTCAAAGCATCTTCTTCTGTATCCCCAACCCCCTTACATTTTGGAAATGATGTACAAATAGCCTTATATTTATCATCTTCTATTTTTATAACAACTTCTAAGCGTTGGTCTAATTCCACCGATTTCCTCCTTGATTAGCCCTTAACATACCTCTGAAAAGTAACATATCCTTGATATTTATTCAAACTTATAAATATTTTGAACATGATATCCCGACACTATATAACATCCCTTTTGAGCTCTGGTTCATACAATCTAAAATAGCGCCTCTAATATAGACATCCTCCCAAAATGTGTACTTGACGCCAATATTGCAAAGATAGTGTGTGTCTTGACCATCAAAATCGCCAAGGAAAGAGAGTTGATTTGATAAAAAGTACTCAACCCCGCCCATTATACTTGGCGTTATCTGCTCCTGATTAAACTGGGTCCTAAACCCTAGATGCCCATGGATACCGCCTTGAAATGATTTAGATGTCACCATATATAGACTAGATCCGGACAATGATGTTAATCCACTGAATCCCAAGGCTAATGATAATGGAAATCGTTCGTTATCAGACATCAAATAATATTTAGCATTAACAAATACACCTTCTGTTGGCACTCTCCCCCCAACAACTCCCAACTCCCAACTTCTGAAAGTTCCTAGGTTTACTTTATAGAACCACTCATCATTATCTTCAGATAGAGAACTATAATTATAATCAACAGACACATTAAACTCTTTATATTTTAATGCTTCTGCTGTTGGCACAGAAATAAGTCCTGAGGGGCCACTAATTGTTGACGTTGCAAGACTTATGCTTGTCAAAACCGCTCCTAAAAGAATGCCTACTATTAACCCTAGCTTCATTGTGTTTCTCCCTTCCTTTTATAAGTCCACTCCTTTACTATTCGTCGCAGTGTCGCCTGATAACGCTGTTCTTTACCCATCTCTTGCGCCGGATTTCCTTTTATTTTGGTATACTCCGGAACAGCCCTTGTTACACTCGATTTACCCGCTATCAGTGAATAAGCCCCTATGTATTTAGCCCCAATCCCTGCCTGGCCACCAATCTGAACCGAGTTTCCTACCTCCACACTACCAATAAATCCTACTTGACCGGCTATCGCACAGTTTTTTCCTAAGTTTGTATTGTGGGAGATATGTACTAAGTTATCGATTTTTGTCCCCTCTCCTATAACTGTCGGACCTAAGCACCCCCTGTCTATGGCAACATTAGCGCCTATTTCTACACTATTTTCAATAATAACACTACCTATTTGCTTAATTTTATGCCACGTCTCCATTTCTTGATAATACCCAAATCCGTCTGAGCCAATTACGGTTCCTGCATGAATAGAAACATCTTCCCCTAACCTAACATCATCATATATCACTACGTTTGAAAATAGTTTACATCTTGGCCCGATCCTACACGATGATCCAATTCTAACATGTGACATGATATGAACCCCATCACCCACTATAGTTCCAGGGCCTATAACAACAAAGGGCTCAACAATTGCTGACTGAGAAACCTGTGCCGAAGAATCAACGTGTGCTTGAGATGAAATCCCCCTATTTAACGGCTGGTACTGCTTTTCCGAAAACATCTCAATAATCTGAGCAAGTGCTCTTCTAGGATCCTTCACGACAATTTGATTGCTTATAAGATCTAATTTTTTGAAAGTTACAAAAGCACTCGCCCTTGAAGATTTGCGATGTTTTACATGTTCTTTATCTAGTATAAAAGCAATGTGGCTTTCCTCTGCATCTAAAAGAGGATAAACCCCTTTAATCTCAATCTCTGGATCGCCTACTAAAGTGCCGTCAACTAATATTGCTATTTGTTGTAACTTCACCTAAGCCTATTTGTTCATTTTCTCTAATAAGAAATCTGTTAGGTCAAACCCACCGTGGTAAACAACTCTCTTATCCAAAACTACTTCTATACCATATTCTTTTGCAGTTTTTGAGGCAGCTCGCGTTATTTGATTAAGAAGACCCTGCTGCAAGCCTGTCTGCTCTCTGATAATCGCTTCTTGCTTAGGCCGCAATTCCTCTTGCATCCTTAACACAAGGTCTTGTATTTCATCGTCACTTTTCTTTTCTTTCCTGGCCTTTTCGATCTCTTTTTGTTTTTCTAGAACAAGTTTTTCATATTCCTCTTGCTTTTCTTGAGCTTCTTCTCGGAGTTTTTGAGCTTCGGTATAACCCTGTAAAACCTTATCCATATCAATAAACCCTATAGACTCAGCAACAGAAACATTACCCATCATTACAATAAGAATTACTGGTAACACATAGTTTAATAATTTCATTTTTTTCTCCTTTAGTTAATAAACGTTATTCCTATGCTATTTGGCTTAGATTAGCATAAAATCTGAACTTTTGCAGCGTATAAACGGCCCCTAAAAAGTATGCCCAATACTAAAATGTGTTCGCATAGCCCCATTCTCGTCCCACCCAAAATCTAATCTTAATGGGCCCAATGGCGGCACATTAACACGAACACCTACCCCTTTTCCTACTTTATAGTTCCCCAAATTCGTCAATGATGAGGTCGTTGCAAACCCTGAATCTGAAAAGAAAACTAGTTGAAATGTATCATTAAATAAAAATCTATATTCAATACTAAAGAGAGCCATCTTATTTCCATAAGAATACCCCTCTTCTCCATAGCCTCTTACTGTATTAGCGCCCCCTACTCTATAATATTTGGATAATTGAATATTCTGATCAATCTCAGAATGATTATCAAAAAGGCCTAAATCAAATCTAAAAGCTAACACCTGTTTATCCATAACAGGAACAAATGCCTTGATACCTAAATCATACTGAATATAGTCTATAGAGTCCTGATATAAAACAAATGATTTCTCAACAGAGAATGTGTTGTATACCCCTTTTGTTGGATTAAACCATACATCTCGTGTATCCAAAGAAACCATAAACTTATAAGAATGTTCCTTATATTTTGTTGCCTGATAGTAATTATTATTTAAACTTACCAGTTCTTTAGGTAAAACGGTTACTTCATCTTTTAGCGTATGAAAGGTCTTTAATTCATAAGTCAGGGGAAATCCAATTGTTACATCCATCCCCTTTTTACGGGCTTCCACTAGCGCCGTGTTTTGACCTGTCATTTGAGACGATATAATATTTGTCATATCCAACTGTCCATCTGTTAGCCAGGTTCGCAAGGTCAATGATTTACGCTCATCCCACATCCAAGGATTATGATATTTGAACTGATAACTAGAGCTTCTTCCAGAGGTATCCGTCCCGCCTAAATTAAATTGCCCTTTTAACATACCCAGTTGACCTGTTCCAAATAAATTATCCCAGTATAAGTCTGAAAAGATGCTAAATCCTTGACGCTGAGAAAAACCGCCTCCAAAGCTTACCGACCCATTGGTCTTCTTTTCGGCCAACTGTAACGTTATAATTTTGGACCCTGCAACTAAGCCTTCTTGAATAAGGGGCTCAATCCCATCAAAAAAGTTCAGATTATAGACACGGCGAATATCTTCATAAAGAATCGTCTGCTGCAGTGGCTGCCCTTCCTTTGTCTGCATTTCACGTAAAATAACATAGTTTTGAGTCTTTATATTACCCGTTACAAAAATTGCCTCAATAACGCCTTCTGCTATTTTAAAAACGAGCGGATCTCCTGCTTTTTCTGGCGTACTAACTTGAAACACTGTTGCGAGCGTATAATCATTGTCTTTATAATGCTTAAGGATCTGCTGTATATCTGAACGAATATCATTTAGGCTTAAGAGTGTTCCTTTTTTAGCTGAAATTACTTCGCTTAACTCGGCATCTGAATAAACTGAATTCCCTTCAAACTCAATTGCCTCTATTAACGGGTTCTCTTCAACTATAAAGGTTAGCTGGGGCGCGCCCCCCTTATCTTTATCAATTTTTGACAATACAGACTTAAAAACACCCAATCCCTTGATCGCCTTAACACTTCTCCTAATTTTATAAGGATTTAACTCATCGCCTACTTTTAATAACGAAAATTCAAGAATACGAGCGACTGAAATGGTGTTATTACCTTCTACCTTTACGCTAATAATTGTTTTTGTATTATCCGTTTTCTTTACTGAATTTTTTGAAGGTACCTGCTCTGCTAAGGTATCTATAACATCTTGGAGTTTAAGCTCTGCTATTTCAGAAAAGCTATTAACTGAAAAAAAAAATAGAACTAGACACGTATAAACAATTATTTTCATCATTAATAGAATAAATTGAGAACAACTGCAGATACTAGAAAAACCGCTGCTAGTATTGCTGTAAGTCGATTTAGGCCAGCTTCAAGCCCTCTCTGGGCACCAAAAACCTTGGCATGTCCACCGATCCCTGCCAACCCCTCACCTTTTGCTTGATGCATGAGAACCGTAATTACAACACCTACTGCACTAATAAAAAATATACATAATAATATTACTTTCATGGTCTCTCCTCTATGCTTACTCTGATTTAATTACATTAATCAGCAATATAATTGCCAGCCACATCTTGAATTTGCACTAAAGGGGCTCCCTCCAACCATTGATCATATGAATCCCACGTTAACGTGACCGATCCTACGCTTATTCCCTCTAACTGTACTGCGCCAGCAATAGAGAGCTTTCCCTCTGAACTAGTGGGCCCCTCAAGATTGATCACAAAAGCTACAGAATCATAAACAAATGTCCCAGGATAACTAAAGAATGTTGCAACGCTTGAGCGTGTGCCCGACGCAGCAACCACCGTCTGTTGCTGATTTATCCCTGAATAAGTGAGGCTAAATGGTGCTAACTCCGTTCGGGGTGCGTACGTATAGTCCACTTTAATATCACCAGAAACAATTGTTACTGTTTTTTCACCATTTACAACGGATGAATCTGCTGTAACTGTAATATTATGATTTAAATGCGTCGTGAATACTGCCTGTGTAATGTTAACCGTTACTTTCTCTTCAAAAAGGGTACTAGCGGTTGTTGGCTCCGCATCATGCTTAATTGTTCTTGTCCCTGATACTAAGTTAAAATTATAAATATCTATGATCTTAAAATCTGGGATATCTGTCCAATCTTCAGCAAAGGCAGGGGATGTTCCATAAATCGTTGCACGGTTACTGAAGATCTGCTCATTAGCCAATTTTAAAGCACGTAGTTCGTCAGCATATTTAGGGATAGACAGCTCCTCACTATCTAATAGACTGCAGCCTAAACTTAATAACGCAATACTCGTTAAGACTCCACATAGTATGACTTTAATTAGCTTCTTCATGTGCCTAGTTTTCTCCTTTTATTCTTTTCCACTTGAGTAAATAGCCTATATATCTTACATGATTTTTTTTTGTTATAAAAGCAAAACTTACTAATCTAAAATTATCGGAAAGGTTTATCATTCGCCAGGTTACCATCGATTTTCGCCTATGTTGAGTTGTTTTCTGGGCTTGAAGTGTTATACTATAAGAGATAATTATCATGTGTACATCATTTAGGCTATTAACTTAATTGGAGACCATACTACCATGTCTGCTTCTCAAAAACCTAAAATTTCAGCGAAAATTGTCCAGTACGGGGATGACTCAAAAACACTTCCTGACGGCAGCAAGATCATCTATGCTGAAAATGAACAGAAAATTGTTCTATATCATAAAATGCCCTTTGAGAAAGGGGATAGCTATGTTTATGACCGAAAAACAGGTCATATTGAGGTCAACGGAAGACCTGGAACAAACACAGATAAACGCACAATGATCAAATTAGGAACTTATTTCTTGGAAAACAGTGAAGAAGAAGATATCGTTACACTGAATGTTCATGCAAATGCTCCTGCAAAAACCCCCTCATTATGACCATTCATGGCGCTAATATTAGCGGGCCATCATCTCTCCCCCAACCTCAACAGCCCTCTAACTTAGGTGCATTTAAAGGGATTCTTCGCTCTCCTGCTTTTAAGACCGTAACAAGCTGTCTTAATATTAATATTAAAGATATTAGCGGAATGACAAAACAGTCCGGTATAGATGCCGATATTCGAGCACAACTTAGCCAAATAAAACTTATTGAAATCAACAATGAACGGGCTGAAGTTTTAAAAAGTTTAGGCCTTCAAAATACTAAAGTGGCTATCCTCCTTAGCTCTGAAGATGATATTGAAGTCCTTAAAAAACGATTACGGGATATGAAGAAAACACTTCTGGATAAGAAAACACTCAAGAACGTACTCTCTCTTTTAGGTCTTGATATTGATCTTGAGACCCTTCTTTATACAGATGAATCTGGAGGCCTTTACCTTATTAGGTCGGGGATTTCCTTGCTTGAAGAAGAAGATACAACGTCTTAATTAAGAAAACTTGCTCATTATCGCCAACTCTAGCTCTCTTTGCCATGTTTTGATAAATGATAATCGCTTATCCAACGGTTCAACAAGAATGGAATGGGATCCCACCCAATTTCCTACCAAAACATCTGTAAACACCTGGTCGCCAACCACCGCACTTTTTCTAAGATTTACCCCCTGCTCTTCGGCGACCTCTCTAAGACTAAATGGAAATGGCTTTGCTGCCCAATATACCCCTTTTATATTAAGTTGCTTACAAATCCGCTGAACACGTGCCTTACTTCTATTATTGGAAAGAAGAAAGACGGAGAAACCTTGAGTTTTCAAACTTTCAACCCACTCTATTTTTTCAAGAGATAATTGTCTTTGATGAAGAGAGACCAATGTATTATCTATATCCAAATAGACGGTTTCTATCCCTTTTTGCAGTAACATATCCGTATCTATATCTTCAACAGATTCACAAATTTCGTTGGGACAAACTAGTGTTTTAATAATGTGAAAAATATCCATTTTTTTTAAAAAAGGATATGTCATCTCTATACAAGAGCCCTAAGTTGATTTAATAACAATAAAATCTCTTGATATCTAAATTTAAGACTTACAGGATTGGCCACCAAAAGTGCGGTTGTTTCATAAATGGTATCCATTATGGATAATTGATTTTCCTTTAATGTTTTTCCTGTAGCGGTTAAATCACTAATCACATCTGATAAGCCCGTTAACGGGGCTAATTCAACAGCCCCATACAATTTAATCAAGCGTATCTTTAACCCCTTTTTTCTGAAATACTCTTCCGTTGAATGTGGATACTTGGTCGCCACCCTCATATTATGCCGTAACTGAACAGGCGAATTAGAACTCAATCCAGCCAACACTAGTTTACACCCTCCAAATTTCAAGTCTAATAACGGACTTATAGGGCTATCTTTTTCGATCAGAACGTCTCGACCAACAACCCCCAAATCAGCCGCCCCATGTTCAATATATTCAGGAACATCCCATGGCCTTACCTGAAGAACAGTAACTTTTCCTGTTTTGTCTACGGCAGATAATCGCCTATCCCAATTCACATCTATATCAAACTCTATCCCAACTTTTTTAAACAATATTAACGCTTCCTTAAATAAATATCCTTTAGCTAAGGCTATCGTTAATGATTCTTGTTTAACTAATTCTGCTGACATTCCCATAGTAAGGCTCCTACTTTACCAACATATTCAAATTTAATGCAAAGCCTACTGCTGGACAATCAAATCCAAATTTAGACAACAAGGTGTCATACCGACCCCCCGTTCCTACGCTTTGACGCCTGTCTTGGACATGGCACTCAAAAATAGTCCCAGAATAGTAACTTAAGTCTCGTACCAACCCCTTATTAAAGGCTACATATTTTTCGTATCCCAATTTTTTTAGTCCTTGGTACAGTTCCTTTAATTCTGGTAAATCTGAAACGATGTCCACGCCTCCTCGCTCGGGAATATCCCCAAAAGCTATATAATCACCATTAATTAAGGCCTGACGCTTTTCTTCTGATAACCCGTCAATAAATCGTGTATGACCTATATCTACACCAAAATCTTTAAATCCCAGTTCTATCATTGACTGGATACAAGTACCAATTACTTCTATTTCTGCAGCTACCGCGTCGCTCCCAATAAGCTCTAAACCGGCCTGAAAAACTTCCACTTCCTTGTGGCTTTCTGTAAATTCACTCCTAAATACCGGATCTAGATAACACAATCTAATAGGGAGTGCCTCATCTCTCATTCGTGCAGAAACTATCCTAGCAATGGGAGTAGTATGATCCGCTCTTAAAAGAAGTAACTGCCCCTTATGATCAAAAAATCGAATAGACTTCTCTTTCAAAACTGGCCCCATTGCAGGCGCAAGTGAATCATAATATTCCAGGGTTGGTGTCCTGATAAGTTGATACTTATTTTTTTCAAATACCCTCAAAAGAGACAACGACACTTCTTTATGTTTTTTTGCCTCTGACGGAATGTATTCGGTTACGCCAAATGGTGTCAAGGTTTTCATATCGATGTGATTGTAACATAGTTTCCAAACAGCTAACATAGGGCTGTAACTTATTCCCATAAAATCACTATTTATCGCAAAATAACCCTGTTTACAATGTCAGGATTTACAAATATTCTCTCTGCTTGATACAATTGGCACTTGTCAGTTAATTTTGCGCGAGTGGCGAAATTGGTAGACGCGCTAGACTTAGGATCTAGTGCCTTACGGCGTGGGGGTTCAAGTCCCTCCTCGCGCACCATTATATTGGCTGGATATGGCTGTCCGTTCTATTTACTAATCTCTTCACTTTCAGTTACTGTTATGTGAGTATGGTTTTTTTATCTTCTCGTGATTTCCGATATATAACACTCATTGCCATTTTGTTGTTGGTCACTAACACCAGTATGCTTGGTCAGAGCGATTCTTCTACAAAGGCCCAAACCTTTTTTCAACGATTTAAAAAGGCGATTGTCTATCAACTTCAAACAAGCCCTGTCCCTTTTATTCGAAATAAATTTACAGCCCTCCCTAAAGTGGTACCACCGCTCCTTATAAAAAGAGAACTCCTCGATGGATCTGCTATCAAAGGCCAATGGATGGGTCTATATGGTCCGTTTGCCCTTATTAAAGAAAATCAAACGCCCGTCCTTTATAAAAATGACCTTCAATCTAAACCCGCCCCCCCGCTTTCGATCTCTCAACGCGTGCGCGTTTGCTATATCGATCCAAACACCCACCTAGCCTATGTTACAGATGAATCTGGGGGTACGCCACTTGGATGGGTACTAAAAGAGCACATTGCCTTTAAACCTCTCTTCAAGCCCCTTGATACTTGGTATTATGAATTGCTGCAACTCTGCAAAGGGGATTACTGCGCTGAATATGCTACGAATAAAAAAGGTTACTTTTCACTAAAATGGTCATCTAGTGGCCAGGGTTTAAAATTAAGAGGGTCCACTAAAGGTCGTTTTTATTATTACGGATCTCTTGTTTGGCCAAAAAAAGTAAAGCCCTCTCTCATCCACGATTTCTTTTATATTAATCAACGAGACGATCTCGTTATTGAATGGGGTTTTAGAGATTCGCCTTATCATGTAAAATAACTCTGACAATTACAATGTTCATTTGATTTACCTTTAAAGGTAATACCTTATCTATATTTAAGGAGTTTTACCCAATGTCCAAAATAAAAGCCATTAAAGCCCGTCAAGTTTTAGATTCAAGAGGCAACCCGACTATTGAAGTCGATGTTGTTACAGAGTGTGGCCGTTTTGGTAGAGCCATTGTCCCCTCTGGTGCATCAACAGGATCCAAAGAAGCTATTGAACTAAGAGATAAGGACAAAAACAAATACTCTGGGAAAAGTGTTCTAAAGGCTGTCGATAATGTTAACAATGTTTTCTCAAAGTCTTTAAAAGGACAGTCCGTATTTAGTCAACTTAAAGTGGATAACACGATGCTTGAGCTGGATGGATCCTCTAACAAGAAAAATCTTGGAGCAAATGCTATACTTGGCGTTTCCATGGCAACAGCTAGGGCGGCCGCTCTAGTTGCAAACCTTCCCCTTTATCAGTATCTCGGAGGGCCCTTTGCTCATACACTTCCCGTACCTATGATGAATATCCTAAACGGTGGCCAACATGCAGATAACTCTGTTGATATTCAGGAATTTATGATTATGCCCTATGGTGCTAAAAGTTTTAGCGCCGCACTTCAAATGGGAACCGAGATCTTTCATTCTTTAAAAGAGATTCTTCAGACCCAAGGCTACAGTACAGCTGTTGGAGATGAAGGAGGATTTGCACCTTCTCTAAAAACGAATGAGGAGGCCCTTCAGCTTATTATTTCCGCAATTGAATCCGCTGGTTACTCTCCTGAAAAAGAGGTTGCCTTAGCCCTAGATGTTGCTGCTAGCGAGCTTTTTGAAAAGGATCTCTACTCACTAACTGGTGAAGGCATTACCAAAAGTAGTGATGACATGATTCGTTATTACGCTTCTTTGTGTGATAAGTACCCCATCTTTTCTATAGAGGATGGTTTAGATGAAAATGATTGGGATGGATGGAAATCTCTGACCACTACATTAGGCGAAAAGGTGCAATTAGTCGGAGATGATCTCT
>CAZIOF010000003.1:0-5808 GCA_964540745.1 uncultured Candidatus Marinamargulisbacteria bacterium | reverse complement strand
CTTATTTTGTCCTATTAAATCAAAATGGGTGTGAGACTCCCTATCTATTTCGTAACAATTCTTGCATATCGCTGGGCCAAACCAAATATAAAATCCGTTGTGCACACGATAATGAGCTATCAACTGATTCAGAAGCTGCATTATAATCCCTTTAGTTGTGCCCCGTCGGCCCGCATGAACAACCGCAATAACCGGATGAGGATGATAAATAATAAGCGGCAAACAATCCGCCGTTTTTGTTACAAGACATAGATTGACTTTATCTGTATAAATGGCATCACTATTCTCCACAATAAGAGGGGTACTCTCGTCAACATAACAGACATTTGCTGAGTGCGTCTGGTTCATCCGTCGTACCTGTTTCTCGCTAATATGTTGCCTCCGAAGGACCTCTTCTAAATTGTCATGCCGCGTTGTTTGGCAAGTAAAAAGTCCTTTTATGGGTATCAAGTCTGTTTTAGCATTAGCCAGTGTCATGATGTTGCTTGGCACTTATAATAATAATGGCCTGTTTCCGAGATAACTAACTGCTTCAATTCTAACAAACTGAGACCTGTTAGAAGAGTTGAAATACTCAACTGTGTCTTTTCGCTAATGACATCTAAATGCAGAGGTTTTGTCTCCAATACATCCCATATACGTGCCTCATTATCTGAAAGACTCTCCCTTAGTTTATAAGAAAGTCGTGATTCTTGATAAGGGAGTTTAGCTAAGCATCGATACTCATTTATAATATCTTCCAAGGATTGAACAAGCTTAGCACCATCTTGTATCAGACGGTTTACCCCCGTAGCAGTTTCAGAAAAAATAGACTGTGGAAAGGCAAATACATCTCTGTTCTGTTCAAGTGCAAATCGTGCCGTTAACAAACTACCACTTCTTTCTTTTGCCTCTATAATGAGAACACCCTTTGATAGGCCACTTAAAAGTCTGTTTCGCTGAGGAAATCTGAAAGGTAAGGGTGATACCCCAGGTGGTTGCTCAGACAAAACAACGCCGCCTCTATGTATAATCTCATCATATAAACCGGCATTAGTCTTTGGATACGGGGAATCTAATCCTATTGCCGTCACCCCAATAGATGGCTTTCCAGAGATTATTGTTTGCCGATGAACAACGGTATCAACCCCCATTGCTAAACCTGATGCCAGATAAAAATGCGTAACAAGCTGAGGGACTATCCAATGAATGAGTTTATCTGCATATCGAGACATGTATCGTGGCCCCACCACTGAAAGAATAGGATTGTTTACAATGGCTATATCACCTTTATAAAATAGAATAAGTGGGGGATCTGGAATCTCTTTCAAGCAATTTGGATAGTGTGCATGTGCTTGCGTAATCCAAGAAATACCTAACTGATTTAAACTATTTTTATAGGTATCAGAACAAAAATGTGTTATTTTCTGCTTCAGTTTTTGGGATATTTCTGTTTCTAAAAGGCGCCCACTTTGAACCGCTGAGTAAAAGGTTTCTGGCGTGGGATAATGCTGACATACGCGATGCATTTTAATCGGTTTATCATGAAATAATTGATTTAAAAGAAGGTAATAATCGTCAATGTTTTTTTGCATAGAGCATCTGTTCTTTTACTGACTTATCGGTAGCTACGATATCGTCTAGTGTGGGATGTGTTATATGCGTCCATGACGCTACGGCCTCTATCACCCTATTTGTAATATCGTTAAAACTGATCTTGTCCTCCAAAAACAACTGCACACATGCTTCATTTGCTGCATTTAATACGGCTGGCGCTGTCCCCCCCTGACGCCCTGCATCAAAAGCGGCCTCAAGCAAAGGAAACTTATTATTTTCTGGTTCTAAAAATTGTAGATTCTGTAACTGATCTAATCCTAATTTTGGCCACTTATTCGGCCACTTATCGGGATAAGATAATGCATACTGAATAGGAAACCGCATATCAGGCATTCCCATTTGGGCTAACAGATTTCCATCAATAAACTCTACTAAACTGTGTACAATACTCTGTGGATGAATATATACATTCAACTTATCATAGGGACAATTAAATAAATAATGCGCCTCTATAACCTCCAATCCTTTATTCATTAATGTCGCCGAATCAATCGAAATCTTAGATCCCATTGTCCAATTAGGGTGACGTAATGCTTCCTCTCGCGTTATGTGACAAAATGTTTCTTTAGGACGATTCCAAAAGGGGCCTCCGGATGCCGTCAAAATTAATTGAGAAACAAGATCGATATCTTCGTCAATTCCAGAAAGACATTGCTTCAATGCGGCATGTTCAGAATCAATAGGAATGATTGGAACCTTATTTTTATTGGACAATTCCATAATAATTTGTCCCGCTGCTACGAGAACTTCTTTACAGGCTATTCCGACAGGGATCCCCCGTTTTATCGTCTCATAAGTGGGCAATAAAGAGGCTGTTCCTGTTACTGCAATGACTAAAAATGTATGATGTGACTCCTTAGATATCTGGATAAGCCCTTTGTCTCCAACTACAACATCTGTCTTTAAATGGTGCTTCTTGATAAACGACTCAACACGCTCATAGTCATCGTTGGATAATATACTCACAACTACAGGTTTAAACTCTAGTATTTGTTGGCTTAACAACTCAATATTTCGACCTGCCGATAAAGCTTCAACCTGAAATTTAGACGGGTTTTGACGAATAACATCTAGTGTCTGAGTTCCAATAGAGCCTGTTGATCCTAATATAGAAATTCGCTTCAAAACGTCTCTAGCCATATAGGATATAAAACATGATTGGCAATGTTAATAATACACTATCTATACGATCATAAACCCCACCATGTCCTGGAAGAATATCTGAGGAATCTTTAACATTACAATGGCGTTTAATAAGTGATTCATGCAAATCTCCAAGTTGCGCTAAAATAGAGACTATAACACCAAACAACAAGAATTGAGGGAGTGTATATACAAAGGCTATTGGGAAGATATACTCAATAAATATATAAGAAACCCCTATACAAGTGATAACATGAGCCATCGCCCCTTCATATGTTTTGTTTGGACTTAATGCTGATAAAGGTATTTTCCCCATTCCTTTTCCAACAAAAAGTGCCGCTGTATCTCCTAAATAAATACAAAATAAAAGGTAGTAGATACAGTAAATTCCAAAATCACTTGTACGAACTAAAAAAACAAAAAAGAGCGGGATTCCAATACATAAACTCCCCCTCAAGGATGTTAATAGGCCATCTTTAACGACAATAGGCCGACGGTATAATAGCTCTACTCCCATAATACACAAGATTGTGATTACCAATCCTTTAAACAACCAGGTAAACCATAACCCATGCAACTCTGGAAAGAAGCCACTAAAATATAATACCCCTATAGTGACATACCCTAAAAACCGGCTAAAGGATTGCTTCGTTTGATCCCACATGTCATTAAACTCATTTAAGGCAACCATGGCGGTTATCATAACGATCATCAAGAGCAATGGCCCTGACACAAAAATAGCGCCAATAGCAACCCCTCCCAAACTAAGCCCCGTAATAATACGACGTTTCAATTTAATCGACTCCCCCAAAACGTCTATCTCTATTTTGAAATGAGGAAATAACATCACAAAGATCTTTTTGGTCGAAATCTGGCCATAGCCTATCTAAAAAGAAGAATTCGGCATATGACAATTGCCATAACATATAATTACTTATTCGATAGTCGCCACCCGTTCGAATAAGAATATCAGGGTCAGGACACTCATGTGTTAATAAATATTGAGATAACACATCCTCTGAAATCTCTTTAATATATCCTTTTTTATAATCTTCAGCTAATGCCTTACATGCAAGACTAATCTCACGCCTAGAACCATAATTAAATAGCAGATTTAATTGAATCACCGTATTTGTCTTTGTTTTTTCTTCTATGTTAGAGATCGCCGCCAAAACATCGTCCGACAGCCCCTCCCTATCGCCTAAACACTTTACCCTAACACCTTGCTTATTTAATTCTGGAAGCTCTTGGCTTATAAGTGTCTTAAATAACGACATTAGCAATGCTACCTCTTTTGGAGGGCGTTTCCAATTCTCTGTCGAGAACGTATAGACACTTAAATACTTAACCCCTAATTTAACACAGGTTTTCAGCGCTCTTCTCAAGGATTCAGCGCCTTGACGATGCCCTATCGCTCTAGGCATTAAACGCTTCTTTGCCCATCTTCCATTACCATCCATAATGATGGCTATATGTTTAGGAATATTGTTCTTATCTAAGCCATATTCATCGAAAATATCGCTAGCACATGGTTGTTTTATCAAGTTCGCGATATTCTCCATTACACTTTCATTATATCTGACTCTTTTTCTTTAGACAAAATATCCATTTTACTAATATAGTCATCGGTGATTTTTTGGACATCGTCTTGCTGACGCTTGCTCTCGTCTTCCGAAATCTCTTTTTCCTTTTCCATTAACTTAACTTGTTCTACCTCGTCACGACGAATATTTCTAATAGAGACTTTACCGTCTTCTACCTGTTTTTTAATTTGTTTAACTAACTCACGACGGCGATCCTCTGTTAGTTCTGGTAACCTTAATCGAATAACCGATCCTTCAACTTGAGGGTTCAGACCCAGGTCTGACTTCTGTATAGCCTTTTCTACATCCTGAACTGCGCCTTTATCAAACACATTGATCTGCAATAGCGTATTCTCAGGAACCGTAATATTAGCTAACTGCAATAACGGTGTTGGGGATCCATAATAATTCACTTGTACTCGAGATAATAGATCTGGATTAGCTCGTCCTGTACGAAAAGAAGACAGCTGCTTCACTGTACTCTCATATGACTTTTTCATTCGATCTTTGAGCGACTCCATTGATTATCCTCCTATTGTTGTTCCTATTTTCTCGCCTGCAAGAATATCTTCTAAGAAGCCTTCTTGATTTAAATTAAATACTATAATGGGGATATTATTGTCCATACTTAACGACAGAGCAGTAGTATCCATCACTTTTAACTTTTGTTTAATAAGATCCATATGCTTTAACTCGATAAACTTCTTCGCCTCTGGATTTTTAACGGGGTCTGAGTCATATACGCCATCAACCTTAGTTGCCTTTAAAATCACATCTGCTGAAATCTCTGCTGCTCTTAACGCAGCTGTCGTATCTGTAGTAAAAAAAGGATTCCCAGTTCCACCAGAAAAAATAACGATTCGGCCTTTTTCAAAATGTCGCAGCGCACGGCGCAATATATAGGGTTCAGCCACTTCTTTCATCTCAATAGAGGTCTGAACACGCGAACGCACACCGGCTTTGGTTAAAGCATCTTGTAGCGCCAATGCGTTCATAATTGTTGCTAACATCCCCGTATAATCAGCCGTTACACGATCCATGCCATTGGCTGCACCAGCTTCACCTCTAAAGATATTTCCTCCGCCAATAACAACGCCAAGTTCTACACCTAATTCTAACCCCTTCTTTAATTCTTCAGCTAAGTATCTTAAGAAATGTGGATCTATACCGTACTCTCTCTCTCCTTTAAATGCTTCGCCACTTAATTTTAAAAGTATCCGTTTATATGTGAGTTGTTTCATAGTGCTATCCAGTTTACCTCAAGTTTTCGGTTGATAAAAGAACTATTATTTCGCTGTTTTTCTAGTGAAAGTTGTTATCGTCATAAAAACCACTTATTTATTACTATTGATTATTTAAGCATTACTTGGTTATGTATCTGACTAGAGTGATAAATCTCTTTTTTAAACATTATTGCATCCTCTTTTTCGTTATTGCGATATCAACCCTTCACTTATCCCCATTAAGTGCGACACCTCTTTTTCTA
>CAZIOF010000002.1:0-4706 GCA_964540745.1 uncultured Candidatus Marinamargulisbacteria bacterium | reverse complement strand
ATTGGAACTCAGGTCAGGGGACTCACCATTCTTAATCCGGTGCGCATTGGTAATAATTTGGGAACCTGCCGCCTGCCGATAAATATCAGTCAACTGAATGGTCTTCATACAACCCGCATCAAGCATATCCTGAAGCACCGCCCCTGGCCCCACACTAGGTAATTGATGAACATCCCCCACCAACACCACCCGTGCCGAACAGGGAATGGCCCGCAACAACTGGTACATGAGCACCGTATCAATCATACTGGCTTCATCAATAATGATGAGCTGACAGGTTAACGGATTGTCCCGGTTACGCTTAAAACCGCCACCCGAAAAATCAGACTCTAAAAGATGGTGTATCGTACTGGCCGGACGGCCCGTAATCAAAGACAAACGCTTGGCCGCACGACCCGTAGGCGCTGCACAGCTCAATTTAGTACTCATTGTTTCAGCAATCTCCAAAATCACCCTAGAGATCGTACTTTTACCTGTACCAGGCCCACCCGTAATAATAGTGCATTTCTCAGAAAATACTTGCTGTACCGCTTCGCGCTGCCAAGGCGCTAACACGAACCCCAAGTCAGCTTCCTTCTCATCCATAAGGGGCTCAACCTCACTATCCGCCATCAAGGCTGGCGCACCAAGTAACCGTTCACACTCCATCACAATCCCACATTCGGCCGCATAATGACTCATCTGCCAAACCCAAGATTCAGAATCATCACCTCGCGACGAAATCATCACCTTTTGTGCCTGAAGGAGACGATTAAGGGCTGATTCCACCACCGTAGGATCCACCTGTAAACAATCCGATCCATCCTGTATAACACCGGATACAGGATGACAGGTATGCCCTTGTTTAGACCCTTGATTGAGTACCGATAATAAGCCCGCCTCTAAGCGTTTGGGATGGGTCAACGGTAACCCCATCTGTTGGGCCAGCTCATCCGCCATCTTGAACCCGATCCCCACTATATCGTCGAATAAACGGTAGGGGTTAGCCTCTAAAATAGCCATGCTCTGGTCACCATAGGTAGACACAATCTTATGGGCCATCCCTGTCCCACAACCAAATCGCTTCAAAAAGACCATGACATCCCGAATAATCCGTTGTTCAGCCCAAGAAGAACGAATCTGTTCATACCGACTCTGTCCAATCCCTGCGATGGATAATAATCGTTGTGGCTGAAAATCCAAAATATCAAAGGCCTCATCCCCAAATGCCGCTAAGATTCGATCTGCTGTTGCAGGCCCAACGCCACGTATCACCCCCGACCCTAGGTAGGCACACATCCCCTCTCTATCAGTAGGCCGATGGATCTCATACTCAGAAACCTTAAACTGTTCACCAAACTGTGAGTGGGTTACCCAATCACCAGAACAATGTAAATAACTACCTGTTTGAACACCTGTTAAGACCCCCACAACACTCACCGAGGCTTGCCGATCCACACAAAAAAAACGTGCAACAGTAAACCCAGTCTCTGCACTCTGATAGGTTATTCGTTCAATATGCCCCGACATGGATTCCATCCACACACTATACCCTATTATTGAAACGAGGAATACGTACCAATTTCAGACTATAGACAAGCCCCTCTAAACAAGGTAGAATTCCTCATCAATATTTTAATTTAAAGGTATTATTTTATAAATTTTAAGAATAAAAATACACATTATGACCTATAAACGACTATCACTAGCAGCCCTGGATCCAAGATTAGACGGGTACGTCTTTGTCCAACGAGATACACTAGACAGCCCAACACCAACAATCATGGATGCCTCAACAGACTCATTTAAACAACGCTTGCAATGGGTATTTATATGGTTATCAAGAGATACAATGTCAGGATCCGATAAGAGCCTCCTTATTAAACTCGTTTTAGACGCTCTCCCTTTAAACTCGGAAACCATTACCGCATTAGTCAAAGACATCAAGAATGAACGTAATGAATCCCATAAGCTCCTCTTTGACAATCTCTATACATAAGGAACAATCATGCTAACAAAACAACTTGCACTCAGTACCACCCATTCATCACAAACACCAGAACTAGAAGACCTATTTACCGGCCTTATACGTGACGAAGGAGTGGCCGCCCATCTCCTCCCAGGTACAACAGACGGCATTAAGACATTTGCAAAAACAATAGCCCCCTATCCACTTAACAACATTCTACCGTTGTGTTTGACGGTATTAAAGGCCAGTGATATCTATATTAGCCTTATCCAAAAATTACTGAGAGAATTCACGTCAGACCATATCCACAAATACGTCCATACAGAAGACATTCAAACACTACACCATCATATGACGTGTTTCTTGCTTTATGACCAAATAGAGTTTGTATCCCAATGCCTAGCACAAATAGACGACCCGAAAAAGAAAGACGCGCTACAGTTACGATTAAGTCTCTATATCCCGTCCGAAATATGTCCCAAATATTCAAACATAAGCTTTCTACATCTGGGAATTATTCAGGCAAATTTCGAGCTCATCGAATTGGCCTTAAAATTCCCAAAGGCCCTAGAGATTCCTGTGAGAAAAAAAACAATCTTCTGCCATGATCCAGATACGTCTGACTTTACTCGCACTCAAGTAACAAAAGGAAGCAAAGCTATTCACCTAGCGGCCTTATTTGCTAACAAGGATCTCTTTCTTAGATTACTCAAACAGGAATGTGAGAGGACCCTAAAGCAAGGCCCCCTCACGGAAGAAGGGATTCATTCATTAATAAAACAACTGGAGATTCTAGTAACCCAGGATTCAGTTTCACACAAAAGAACGATTATAGAAGCCATGGTTGATAGCCAGTTAAAGGGTACTGATCTCTACACTATTTTTACCACACCGTTACTCCAAACACCTAACGAAGACGCCACACTTAAAAAGGCCCTAGGTTGGACACGAGAAGGCTTTATTGAGAAGGCAAAACAAGCCTTCAAAATAGATTTCTTAGATCGGTTACTCAAGCCTCTAGACAAAACCACTCAAACTAAACATATCAAAGACCTTCATAAGCTTGTTCAAGATAGCATTAGCGTCCCGGAACCAACAAAAATGAAAGAGGAATTAAGTGAAGAAAATGAAAATGCCATGATTTTCTTTGCCCCATGGTTCAATGGTGAAGAGAAATACCGTGAAATCAGTCAGTTAACACGCCCCTACCTACTTAGACAGATGATAGAGAAAAAACGATCCGATATCTTCTTTAAATTTGTCGCTATTTTTATGACTGAACACCGTCATATTAAAGATATGAGTATTGAAGACCTACAAGAGATACTCGATGAGTTCATACAAGATATGACAAGACATAAAACCCAGTTCGAAAAGACAATCGAACATCAGAAAAAGCAACTACCCATTTTAAGAAAACAAAAAACACGCCATCACAAATCACACTCTAAAAAATTAGCCCCTACACAATTAGAGGCTATTGGAAAAAGCTTAACAATCCAGAAGGAAAACCAGCATAAACTAAGTATCGCATGTGAGCGTATTGTGATTGCAAGACAATTTAAAAAGGGTTTAACCGAACTTCGAATAACCTTAAACGAACAGTTGCATAATCAAGCTCAGAAAACTGAAGGCATAGATACCACAGGCACAGAAACTGCAAGACACACACCAACGCATGATTCAGACACTAGGATTGATGACTATGTGATGGTGGAACAATCCTCACCAACAACTTCAGATACAGAAGAAATAAGAACCACAGATCGCTGGCAATCCTTTTCTGAAGACCTATCAAAATGTCAGTTTTCAAAACACTTTCAAGCAATAAAAGGTGACCTCACAGCAACAAGACACTGGCAATCCTTTTATAACGCCTTATTAGTCTCTACAAATGAAATGAGCCAAGGGGATTGGACAGTCGTTATGTCACCAACAAAAGGATCCAAACGTTGGAAAAGATTTATTCAAAAGGCCCAGACAAGAAATCGCCATGACCATCACAAACACATCATCAGTGCGCACAACGCACATCAAGAGCACAGGCACCAAACATGGCAAAAAATGGCCATACAACTTACCTATCTCCAAAACCAACGCCAACGAACAACCCTATTCAAAGCGTACAAAGAGGAAAAAGTAGTACAAGCCTTTGTACCTTTTCAAGCCCATGTTCGTGGCCAACAAACACGTCAATGGTTTGAATCAAACAAATACAACCTTGCACAACAACAACTAAAACGAGAGCAACGTAAAGTTCAAGAGCTACATGAGTCCCTACAAATCATGAACAAACAAAACGTTCAGCTGATGGCCAACGAACAAAGACACCTGGACTTTAGAGCAATACATGCCCATCGATTAATGACACAACAGCTCATAAGCAGACAGGAACCCGACGGAGAACATGTCTATTCCGGCCAGTTTGCAGGTAACCTTCAACATGGCGAGATTGAACATACATATCCAACAGGTGAAAGACATTTAGAAATCTGGGCAAATGGACAGTTTGTCATCCATCTTTTTGAAATCCAAGACTAGACTACATTTATTATCTCATTATATTGACGTCTAAGAATTATACTATTTGTCATAACTAATCGTGGGCTCGTTAAAATCTAATAGCGCTGGATCCAACCTAACACAGTACGAATCAAAGGTCATTGTGTATAGTTTTCTTTTCTATACACCCTGTCTCATAAACGATCGTTTATGACACACTTTCTGTACGCTGCTCAGTACTGTTTTAGGCGCCCAT
>CAZIOF010000001.1:0-2886 GCA_964540745.1 uncultured Candidatus Marinamargulisbacteria bacterium | reverse complement strand
ACTCGTCAGAAAACTCTAAGGCAGAAGGGTTAGCCTCTATCACTGATCTGGATAGGACAGAAGCTTCATCAATAGTATGACTCCCCACCACAAATAAGCCTTTAAAATTAGGGAGTGGCAATGTAGACAAGGTTGCTTCATATATAATCGCCAGTGTCCCCTCGGAACCTGCAAATAAAGGGATCAAACTTTGGTGTCCATCCGGACATTCAATATGTTTCAGATTATAGCCTGTTAAAAACCGAGTGGATTCAGGAAAACTGGTATGGATTAATTGACGATGTATCTTACAGCACTCATCGACCTGCCGATATATCATCCCTACCCGATCCTGTCGTCCACATTCTGCCTGCCAAGAAATACCATCTAATGCGCTAACCGTTATATCTGTCCCATCTGATAATAAACCCTTTAAGCAATAAATATGCTGACTGGTTTTCCCATAAAGACGGCTCCCTTTTCCTGACGCGTCCGTACTAATCATCCCCCCTATAGTTGCTCGGTCACTGGGCGCTACCGTGGGAGCAAAAAATCGACCATAAGGGCGTAGAAAATTATTAATATCATCCAGCACAACCCCTGCCTGAACACTTAAATGCCCTGTTTGCTCATCAAAATCAAGTATCTTATCCATGTATCGAGAGCTATCCATAATGAGCCCCGTGTTTAAGGATTGGCCATTGGTTCCAGTGCCGCCTCCACGTGCAGAAATATGAACATCACGATACTCATCTAATTGCGCTAATGTCAGGCAGAGTTGAATATCATCCTTATCCTTAGGTTGAAGAACCGCTCTCGGGTATTGATAATAAATACTATTATCTGTCGAATTGACTAGTCTATTGCCTATATCACGATGAATATCACCTCTAAAGCCCCGTCTCTTACAGGCTTTAAGAAACGCGTTATAGGCGGTCATTTTATCAAGAGAGCTGTGCTAACCAATCGATAATACGTTGGACACCGTCAATCACTTTCCCTCCCGTTTCTGACATAACCTGATCCACATGATCGACCCCTTGCTCATCTAACGCCTTGATGGCGGCTGTTCCATCAAAATCTACATAGGCTAACCGCGCCGTTAAACTCTTCTCCGGCATCCCAAAACAGGTCCCTGGAAGTAACGCCACTTGAGTCGCTTCAAACAACGCCTCACATAAGTCATTGCTGGTTAGGATCCCTTGTCTAGCCAATGACTCTTGAAACTGTGAAAAGTCTGGGAAAAGATAAAACGCGCCATCTGGGGGGTGAATCCTAACATCGTTATTGCTAAGCATCGTTGCACATCGGGCTCCTAATGCCGATAAAAGAGCTCTCTCTTTTTGGACGAATACGGCCATCTCTTGTTCAAATTGATACGCTTTAATCGCCGCATACTGGATTGGTGTAGGTGCCGATGAGTAGGTTTCTGATGCTATACCAAGAATACTATGTTTAAACCTTTTACCTAAGGAAGGCGGGATAACTAAGACTCCTAAACGCCAGCCGCCCACTCCGCACCATTTCGATAAACCAGATGTAATAAGTGTTCCTTCTGGATAATAGTGATAAAGACTTTTAGTAGCTGCCCCATGACTTAATAACCCATAGATCTCATCTGAAATGACAATAATTCCATTTACTCTAGCTACCTCAGAAATCGCTCTTAATTCACTTTCTGAGTAGGACATCCCGATAGGGTTACCTGGGGTATTGAGAATTAACAATACGGGTTTTGATTGGTCTCCTCGAGACTGACAACACGCTTCAAGTGCTTCTGGCGTTATCTTCCAAGACGTCTCAAAAGAGGTTTTTATTCCGAGAACCCTGTGTCCTGCTAATCTTGCCTGTGGTTCGTAAGACACCCAAGAAGGCAGAGGAATAATGACATCTGCCGTATTAAAGGCTTTCAAAATCGTCATAATCAGAATTTTAGAACCTGGCCCTACTATCACATTATCGGCCTTAATATCCAAGCCTTCTATCCGTTTGTAGAAGCGTGTAATCGTTTCTCTGAGTTCAGGATCCCCTTGGACTGGTAAATAGTCATGACAATGTGCATATCGCTTTAATTCCTCCACAATACTTTCGGGCGGTGAAAAAGGTGATTGACCGAATCCTAGTTTATAGACCCTCTTCCCTTCGCTCTCAAGTCGACGCGATTGTTCATTTATTAAAAGTGTCCCTGACGGAGGGATTTGACACACATAAGAATCGATAGAGGTTGAAATTTTTGTTATCCTTGGAGTATTCTGTACGTTGCTAATAATCATTTTTAATTTATTAAATAACAGATCCAATGTTCAAGCGTTCTTTAAATTGGAAGTGTTCAATTTATTTAATACCGCTTATCACTATTGAATCTTAATTATTATAGGCCAATTCTTATCATTTAATCAATATAAGGCCTCTTTCTCAATTTACCTTATTGAGTCTTAGGCATAACTACCCATTATAGGAGATTCACAATGAAACTTAAATTACATACTCAAATTATTTTGGCCATTATTTTAGGTGCTATTTTTGGCATTATCTTTCCTAACAGTCTTCACCTTACCGCTCCTATAGGCACTATTTTTATTCGATTATTGAAGATGATTATTGTGCCTCTTGTTCTCGCTTCTATTGTCATGGGCGTTGTCAGTTTGGGTGATATCCGTCATGTCGGAAAGTTAGGGATTCGAACCTTTGGACTGTTTATGTTAACCACACTCCTCTCCGCTAGTATTGGTTTATTTCTTGGTCATACACTCACCCCTGGTTTGGATGCCAACATGGGACAGGTCGCAACCCTTTCTCAGGATATTGCACCGCCTACCGTTTCTCAAATCTTGATTGATATTGTCCCTAAAAATATCTTTCAAGCCTTTTCAGAAAGCAAAATGTTATCCGTTATCTTTTTTGCCT